>SKXZ01000110.1 GCA_007128145.1 Candidatus Nitricultor lacus
AAAGATAGAGTGTCATGGCGGCGGTGAGGGTGGTCTTGCCGTGATCGACGTGTCCGATGGTCCCCACGTTGACGTGGGGCTTCGTCCGCTCAAATTTCTTTTTTGACATGGGTATCCTCCTCTTTTCCTTCGTCTGCCGGTCTTTTCTTCTCTTTACCCGGCTGGTTATACTTGTTCAATGTTTTTTCACTCATTTGACTTTTTCCATAATATCTTTCGAAACATGCGTTGGTGCTTCATCATACTTGGAAAATTGCATGGTATAAGTTGCTCTTCCCTGGGTAAGTGAACGCAAAGCCGTGGCGTATCCGAACAACTCCGCCAGGGGAGCGAGCGCAGAAATCATCTGCAGTTCACCCTTGGAATCTATGCCTTCCACCTTCCCGCGCCGGGAGCTCAAATCACCAATCACATCTCCGAGATAATCCTTGGGTGTGATTACATGCACTTTCATCCATGGTTCCATAAGGACAGGACGGGCTTTCCGAAAAGCGTTCTTCGCCGCCAATGAACCTGCGATTTTAAAGGCTATTTCCGAGGAATCAACTGGATGATAAGAGCCGTCCACAACACGTACTCTCACGTTCATCATGGGATAACCTGCTATCACGCCATTTTCCAGTGCTTCTTTCACTCCACTTTGCACCGCGGATATAAATTCCCTGGGAATAACTCCTCCAACCACTTTGTCCTCAAAAGCAAAGTTCTCCTCACAGGGTTCGACTTCCAACACAACGTGGCCATATTGACCCCGCCCTCCGGTCTGCCGGATAAACCTGCCTTCCGCTTTCGCTTCCTCCATGATGGTCTCCCTGTATGCCACCTGTGGGCGCCCGACATTCGCTTCCACCTTGAACTCACGCAACAGACGGTCAATGATAATCTCAAGATGTAATTCACCCATTCCGGAAATAATCGTTTGCGTGGTTTCCTCGTCGATATGCACCTTGAACGTGGGATCTTCCTCGGAAAGCTTTGACAGTGACGAAGCAAGCTTATCCTGGTCAGCTCTTGTCCGAGGCTCTATTGCCACCGAAATAACCGGTTCTGGAAAAGTAAGGGTTTCTAATAATAATGGATAGTTTTCATCACATAACGAATCGCCCGTAGAAGCATTACGAAGGCCCACGATAGCACACAGATCTCCCGCTTTTACCTCGGAAACATCTTCCCGTTTGTTCGCCTGTATGATGAGAATCCGGCTCACACGCTCTTTGATACCTTTATTGACATTGAATACATAAGTACCGGAACGCAGTGTACCAGAGTACATCCTCACGAATGCGAGCTTGCCGGCATGGGGATCAGTGACAATTTTAAACACCAGTCCCCCTAAGGGTTCTTCAGGTAAAGGCAGGCGTTTTTCCCTCTCTCCGCTTTTCGGGTTTTTACCTTCCACAGGAGGAAGATCAAGGGGAGAAGGAAGGTAATAGGTGACCGCGTCCAGCAGGGGCTGTACACCTTTGTTCTTCAGAGCAGAACCTCCCAGAACAGGAATAAATGTATTTTCCACTGTTCCCTTACGAATAGCCGCGCGGATCTCCTTCGGTGCTATTTCTTTCCCTTCAAGATATTGTTCCATCAGTGATTCGTCTATCTCGGAAACAGCCTCGAGAAGTTTTTCCCTCTCGGCTAGTGCTTTATCAAGGTATTCAGGAGGAACCTCGGTGATCTGATATTCCACCATATCATCCTTAAGGTCGTAAATGTGCGCTTTCATTTCTATGAGATCAATCACACCGGTAAAGTTGGCTTCTTTCCCTATGGGGATCTGCAGTGGATGAGCATTGGAATTGAGCTTTCCCCTGATGGCTTCCACCACCGCGTCAAAGTCGGCTCCTATCCTGTCGAGTTTATTGATAAAAGCAACCCGTGGAACATGGTAGCGGTCAGCCTGGTGCCACACGGTTTCTGACTGGGGTTCAACCCCGCCAACACCACAGAACACGGCAACAGCTCCATCCAACACTCTCAGACTCCGCTCCACCTCGACGGTAAAGTCCACGTGCCCGGGCGTATCAATGATGTTTACTCGACAATTGCCCCAGAAAGCGGTAATAACAGCCGAGCTTATAGTGATGCCTCTTTCCTGTTCCTGGGGAAGAAAATCCATGGTAGCGGTGCCTTCATGGACCTCACCAAGCCGGTGTATTTTACCGGTATAAAAGAGGATACGTTCAGTTACCGTCGTTTTACCGGCATCGATATGAGCCATAATGCCTATGTTACGAATTTTAGATATCGGTTGTTCTTCAAATATTTTTTCTGTATTCATTGAACCTCACTTATATTCTCGTTAAATGTGTCGCACTCCGTTTTAGAACCAACGATAGTGCGCAAACGCCTTGTTCGCCTCGGCCATTCGGTGTGTGTCATCACGTTTCTTGACAGAAGCTCCTGTTCCGTTGGCCGCGTCCATAATTTCATTAGCAATATTTTCAACCATTTTTTTGCCCCCCCTGGCTCGAGCGTAATTAACAAGCCAACGCAAGCCCAGGCTCTTACTTCTTTCCGGACGGACCTCCATAGGAACCTGATAGTTCGCTCCTCCCACACGCCGGGCACGAACTTCAACAACAGGCATAACATTACTCATCGCCTGGGAAAAAACTTCAAGAGGATCTCTCTTGGTTTTTTCCTTTACAATGTCAAAAGCTCCATAAACGATTTTTTCCGCCACGCTCTTTTTCCCTTTGAGCATTATTCGGTTGACAAGCCTGGAAACATCCACGCTGTTATACACAGGATCAGGTGCTACGGTCCTCCGTGGAGCCGGTCCTTTTCTCGGCACGTTCGTTTGCTCCTCTCTAAAAATTTATCCGTCTCACTTCTTACCTCTCACTTCTTCACAGTTTCCGTATTTAGGACTTAGGCCGTTTCGCTCCATATTTGGAACGACTCTGTTTTCTATTCTCTACTCCTGCTGTATCTAATGTTCCCCTCACAATATGGTAACGAACTCCCGGCAGGTCTTTCACTCTTCCTCCCCTGATCAGAACCAGGGAATGTTCTTGCAAATTATGCCCTACTCCCGGGATATAGGCGGTAACCTCAATACCATTTGTCAAACGGACTCTCGCGACCTTGCGTAAAGCTGAATTTGGCTTTTTCGGTGTAATGGTCCACACTCTGGTACACACCCCGCGTTTCTGGGGAGAACGCTTCAGAGCCGGAGCACTGCTTTTCTTCTTGGGTTTTATTCGACCCTTTTTTATCAACTGATTTATCGTTGGCATGCATTTCCTCCCTTATGGGCTTCAGGGGTGTTTTTCTTTACCTGAGCAAAAGAAGGAAGCCCTGGGCGTACCGGGCTTCCTTCGAGGTTCCCGAATCCCTTTTTTTAGCGCAACGCTCGTAATTTTAACAACATCAAAGCAACCTGTCAACAAGGAATGAGGTGTTATGCGATCATTTTTTATGAATAATCCAAGTTCTCTTCGTCTCCTGCTTCATCAAGGTCTTCATCTTGAGACTGGTCCCCCATGACACCCTCCCCGGCATCCATGAGTTCACGAAGATCGACATCCTCATCGTATGACTCTTCCTGGTCTGCTTCTTTCTTTTTTTCCCTGTGTGGCAGGGCCACATCAGGTACCACCATCTTCATATTGCGGTACTTGCTGAATCCGGTACCGGCGGGAACGATCTTCCCGATAATGACGTTTTCCTTCAGACCAACCAATTCATCTATCTTGCCCTTGATGGCGGCATCGGCCAAGACATGGGTTGTTTGCTGAAAGGACGCTGCCGACAGAAAACTCTCCGTTGCGAGTGATGCCTTGGTGATACCCAATACCACCGGGCGGCCGGTAGCAACCTGCTTCAGGCCGGGGAGAAAGACGAGTTCACGGATGAGATTCTTGGTTTCCGGTCCTTCGTTGTCGCGCAGGTACAGGAGATCCACGTTGTCTTCAGCGATTCTTACCACGGTATCGCGGTCGATGACACTACCGGCTTGCACAAGGACACTTCCCTGGTTTCCCTCTACCACGGACTGCGCGGCAATTTTCCCGGCCACTTCCTGTTCCAGCAATTCGCTGAGCCTGCCTTCCAGGGAGAAGAATCTTCCATCGGCAAGCGGTACTTCCTTGATTCCTTCGGCCACCAGCCTCCTGGCCAGGCTCCGGCTGATGACATTTCCGGCTTGGATAATCACCTCGCCTGTCTGTGGACTCACGATATCCTGGGCTACTTCCTGCCCCAGAATCTCCTCCCGCAAGATGCGCACCAGGTTTTCCCGTATCTGGAAGGTCTCCACTCCTTTCCAGACACTCACGTGTTTGATGTTTGCTTCCCGGAAAGCTTCCAGGTGTTCGTTTTCCAGGCGGGTATTAACCGCGGCGATTTCCTCCTCCGTATCGGGATGGCGCACTGATTCTGCGAGAATGGCTCCGCGAAGTTTTTCCCAGGTGTGTTTTTCTCCCACCCGCAGGAGGAGCGGCCCCATATCTGATATTTTCTCCAAGTTTTCCTCGGTGAAAGCTGTACCGGCTTTGAGCACAACTTCATTATTTTCACCCCGTATCTCTTCCAGGCAGATACGGTCGAAAATTTCTGATTTCAAAGTACGGTACCCTCGAATAACGTGGAGAAACCCACCGTTTCTTTTCACGGTAAAGGGCTTACAGTCGGTAGAGAGAATTTTTTCTATTGAACTTTCCTCCAGGACTTCTCCCCGCTGCAGAAGTGCTTCCCCACTCATGTCGGCCACCCCTTCTGCAAGTTCAAGGCCGCCGAGGAATTCCCTGGTTTTTTCAACCAACTGGTTGTTGGACTCACTGATGCGTTGATTTTCATTTTCAAAATCCTCAATAAACACCAGTTCTCCGGAGAGAATCTCGGTATCACCGGAATTTTCCACCATAACCTTGTTCAAGCGAGCAATCTGACGCACTATCACTTCCACGTGCTTGTCGTTAATACTCACTCCCTGTGAAAGGTAGACTGACTGAATTTCTTCCACCAGGTGCTTCTGTACCTCCCGTACCCCCTTAGTATGGAGAATGTCTTTGGGGTTTATCGGACCAAGCGTCATCCTCTGGCCAGCCTCTACTCTGTCACCTTCGGTCACCTTGAGACGGATATCCTGAGGAATCAAGTATGTTTTGACCGCCTGGTCTTTTTCATCTTCATCCGGGTGCACATATACCTTCCTGCGATTACCGAATATCTCGATCTTCTCCACCACGCCGTCAATGTCGGCTAATACAGCTGCTTTCTTGGGTTTACGAACTTCGAACAACTGTTCCACCCGCGGGAGGCCCTGGGTGATGTCTTCTCCCGTAATACGAATACCTCCGGTATGGAAGGTGCGCATGGTGAGCTGTGTGCCCGGTTCTCCGATAGACTGGGCTGCCACCACTCCCACCGCTTCACCGATGTCAACCAAACGGCCGGTGGAAAGGTTGCGACCATAGCAGCGTGAACACACACCGTGCTTGCTTCGGCAGGTCAAAACCGAACGCACCAGCACTTCGCGTATACCCGCCCCTTCAATCCTCCGGACGGCATCCTCGTCAATTTCACTACCGGCCGCAACAAGAACCTCACCGTTTTTGGGATGTACCACATCTTCGAGGGCGATTCGGCCCAGTATGCGTTCGGTAAAGTTTTCCACCACATTATCGTTTTCATCGGTGAGATCACCCATGAATACACCGTCACTCGTTCCGCATTCGTTTTCCCTCACGATCATGTCCTGTGCGACATCAACCAGTCTCCTGGTAAGATAACCGGATTTAGCCGTCCTGAGGGCTGTATCAGCCAAGCCCTTGCGAGCTCCGTGCGTGGAGATGAAGTATTCCAAAACTCCCAGTCCTTCACGGAAGTTCGCCCGAATGGGGTATTCGATAATCCGTCCCGAGGGGTCGGCCATCAAGCCTCTCATTCCGGCTAACTGACTGATCTGGCGAATGCTTCCCCGGGCTCCCGATTTTGCCATCATGTCTACCGGGTTAAAGTCTTCAAGTCCCTCGAGGATAGCGTCGGCCATATTGTTGGAAGCTTCTGTCCATACATCGATTACGGCTTGTTCCCGCTCTTCCCAGGTAATCAAACCTTCGTTGTAATGCTGGTTCGCTTCTTCTGCCCTCTGTGTGGCAATTTCAATTATTTCCGATTTACGGCTCGGTATCTCAAGGTCCGTAACACCGATAGTGGCTCCTGATTTCGTTGCATAGTGAAATCCCGCCTCTTTCAGGCTGTCCAGTAATTCCACTGTTGCCTTATTCCCAAAGCGGCGGAAACACATGTCTACGATATCGGAAAGTTTTTTCTTGGAGGTTGGCTCGTTGAAATACGGCATGCCCTCCGGTAAAAGCTGGTTGAAGAGGATACGGCCAACTGTTGTTCGTTCATAGCTTGGATCGAGTTTCCCAAGTTCTTTGACCACAATAGGATGATGGAGGTCTATCAAGCCGAACTCATAAGCGAGCAATGCCTGGTCTGTATCTAAAAAGACCTTGGCATCACCCTGAATCGCCTGCCCTTCCAGGGTGAGGTAATAACAACCCAACACCATGTCCTGGGTGGGCACCGCAATCGGCCGTCCACTGGCCGGGGAAAGAACGTTGTGCGAGGAAAGCATCAACACCTGTGATTCAGATTGGGCCTCGGCAGAAAGCGGCACGTGCACCGCCATCTGGTCACCGTCAAAATCAGCGTTGAATGCCGCGCACACCAGGGGGTGCAGTTGTATGGCGTTTCCTTCAACCAAGATAGGCTGAAAGGATTGAATACTCATGCGGTGCAGCGTAGGTGCCCGGTTCAAGAGGACAGGGTGTTCGGCGATCACTTCTTCCAGCACTTCCCATACTTCATCACGCGATTTCTCCACCATGCGCTTGGCACTTTTTATGTTGTGAGCATATCCCCGTTCGACCAGTTTTTTCATGATAAAGGGTTTAAAGAGCTCCAGTGCCATCTTTTTCGGCAGTCCGCATTGATCAAAGCGCAAACGGGGTCCCGCCACGATCACCGACCTTCCGGAATAGTCCACTCGTTTTCCAAGGAGATTCTGGCGGAAGCGTCCCTTCTTTCCCCGCAGCATGTCGCTCAAGGATTTTAAGGGTCTGTTTCCGGAGCCAAGAACAGGGCGGCCGCGCCTTCCGTTGTCAAACAGGGCATCCACCGCTTCCTGGAGCATCCTTTTTTCATTCTTGACAATGATCTCCGGTGCTCCAAGCTGTAAGAGCCTTTTCAGCCGGTTGTTCCGGTTGATAACCCGGCGGTACAGGTCATTGAGGTCAGACGTAGCGAATCTCCCCCCGTCAAGCTGCACCATGGGTCGTAAATCCGGAGGAAGAACGGGGATGACCTCGAGTATCATCCAGTCCGACCGGTTACCGGATTTACAGAACGATTCTATAACCTGCAGTCTCTTGATGAGTTTTTTCGCTTTTTGACCGGTCGCTTCTTTCAGTTCCTTGCGCAGGCTGCGTGCCAATTGTTGCACGTCGAGACCTCTGAGTATTTCTCGGATGGCTTCGGCTCCCACCCCGGCTCGGAAATCAGGGTCGTATCGGGAAAGCAGTTTCGCCTCGGTCTCGAGTATCATTTGCGCTTTTTTGAGACCGGTGGTCCCGGGATCGATAACCACCGAAGTGGGTTCCTCCGCCGTTTCCGAAAGGACGGTTTCATCAAACAGGTCACCGAAAATATCACGCAACTGGCGCACTTCGGATTCCGCGAGCTCATCGTCCCTCTGGTAGGGGAAAGCCCTCACATCCATTACTTCAAACTTGTCGTTGTCGGCTTCCTCCACCATGAAACTGTCCTTGTACTTGGTGCGGTAACGGGCGTATTCCTTTTTGGAAAGAGTGTCGCCCACCCCAAAAGGAAGCTGGTGAATTTCACTTATTATATATGCCGGTTCGGCACGGAAATTCGAATCATACTTGGAATAGATCTTGAACTCCGTTTCGCGGATGGTGGTTCCCGGTTCAAAGTCGGTAGAACCGGGTTCTACAACCTTGTAACAATCTTCGCGTTTTCTTCCCGAAGCAAAGTACAGCACCTTTTCCAAATTTTTTGGCATTATACCCAGAAGGAGCGCCATCTTGCTGGGGATGCTCTTAAAATACCAGATATGGGAAACGGGGGCGGCCAGTTCTATGTGGCCCAGGCGTTCACGGCGCACCGCCGAGCGGGTGATTTCCACACCGCAGCGGTCGCAGACCACTCCCTTGTGCCGTATTCTCTTGTATTTTCCGCAGTAACATTCCCAGTCCTTGGTGGGACCGAATATTTTTTCGCAAAAGAGACCGTCTTTTTCCGGCTTGAGTGTTCTATAATTTATAGTCTCGGGTTTCTTCACTTCTCCCCTGGACCACTTGCGAATTTGCTCCGGAGCTGAAAGTCCGATTTTTATGGCACCCAAATCATTTACGTCTATCAAGGGTTTTTCCCCCTTTGTCTATTTGGTTTCCCTTTTTTCAAGGTTGATTCCCAAACCGGGAATATCCTCTTCAGTCTCTTCGATTTCTTCCATGGAAATCTCTTTGGACTTCGAGTCGTATATCATAACATCGAGGCAAAGGCTTTGAAGTTCTTTCACCAAAACCTTGAATGACTCCGGAACAGATGGTTTCAACACATTCTGCCCCTTGACAATAGATTCATAAGCCTTGACCCTGCCGACGATGTCATCAGATTTCACGGTAAGCATTTCCTGGAGTGTAAAGGCTGAACCATACCCTTCCAGCCCCCATACTTCCATCTCTCCGAAACGCTGGCCACCGAATTGAGCTTTCCCGCCCAAGGGCTGCTGAGTCACCAGGGAGTAAGGTCCGGTAGAACGCGCATGGATTTTGGTCTCAACCAGGTGAGCGAGTTTCATCATGTAAATGAATCCAACCGTCACTTCGTTATCGAATGGTTCACCATTCCTCCCGTCAAAAAGGACAACCTTCCCCTGGGGTAACAAGCGGAAATCCGTCGATACACGGTCATCAAAGAGAGATTCATAGCGGCTTCCGTTTGCAGGGGGCTGCACGTCTTTCATGGCTTGAATTATTTCATATTCCTGTGCTCCATCAAAGGGAGGACTGGCCATGAATATTTTCTCCAGGTTTGCCACCCACCCCAAGTGAGTCTCCAATACCTGTCCGATATTCATCCTTGAAGGTACTCCCAATGGGTTGAGCACAATATCCACTGCTGTACCGTCCGGGAGGTAGGGCATATCAGCTTCATCCACGATACGGGCGATAACGCCCTTGTTCCCATGTCTTCCGGCCATTTTATCGCCAACCGTTATTTTTCTTTTTTGTGCTACGTACACTTTAACCAGTTTATTCACACCGGGAGTCATTTCATCTCCGTTGTCCCTGGAGAAGAATTTGACATCGATAACCTTCCCGTACTCTCCGTGCGGTACCCGCAAAGAGGTATCCCGAACCTCGCGAGCTTTTTCTCCAAAAATCGCGCGCAAAAGGCGTTCTTCCGGTGTGAGTTCAGTTTCTCCTTTGGGTGTAACTTTTCCCACCAGGATATCTCCGGGTTTCACATCAGCTCCAACATTGATGATTCCCTCATCATCCAGATTCCTGAGCATATCCTCTCCCAAGTTGGGGATATCCCGGGTGATTTCCTCGGGACCAAGCTTGGTATCACGTGCCTCAACTTCATATTCATCAATGTGTACCGAGGTAAATACGTCTTCCTTCACCAAGCGGGAACTTATGAGAATGGCGTCTTCGAAATTTTCGCCCTCCCAGGGCATGAAGGCGACAAGTATGTTTTTCCCCAATGATATCTCGCCCTGGTTGGCACAGGGGCCGTCGGCAATTATCTGGCCTTTTCGAACCTGTTCTCCTTTTCTCACAATTGGCTTTTGGTTTATACAGGTACTCTGGTTCGAGCGTTGAAACTTCTCCAGGGTATACAGGTGGATTCCCCCATCTTCTTCCTCAATCTGTATTTCACTGGCATCAACGTATTTTACCGTCCCGTTTGTGCGGGCAACAACGGTCGTTCCTGAATCCTGCGCTACCTTGTACTCCATTCCTGTCCCAATGAATGGGGGAGAGGATGTTAAAAGAGGAACGGCCTGGCGCTGCATATTGGTACCCATAAGAGCACGGTTCGCATCGTTATGTTCTAAAAAGGGTATGAGAGATGCTGAAGCACTGATAATCTGCTGGGGTGAAATATCTATAAAATCAACTTTATCCCTCGTTACTTCAACGATCTTCCCCCGAAAGCGAACGATGACATTCTCTTCAGAGATGGTTCCGTCATCTTTCAGTTGTGTATCAGAGGGAGCTATATGATACCTGTCTTCTTCATCGGCGGAAAGATATACTGATTCCTCCTGTACCTTTCCTTTTACCACTTTATGATATGGTGTCTCAACAAAACCATACTCGTTCACCCGTGCGTAAATGCATAATGACGTGATAAGACCGATGTTGGGACCTTCCGGAGTTTCGATCGGACACATTCTGCCGTAATGGGTATAATGAATATCCCGCACTTCAAAGCCTGCCCGGTCACGACTTAAACCGCCTGGACCCAAGGCGGAGAGTCTCCGTTTATGGGTGATTTCAGCCAGAGGATTAATCTGATCCATAAATTGAGACAAGGGACTTGAACCCAGAAATTCTTTTATCGCTGCCACGACCGGTCGTACGTTTATCAAGCTCTGGGGGGTTGCCGATTCTGTGTCCGGCTGGATAGTCATCTTTTCCCGGATGACTTTCTCCACTCGGAGCAATCCGGTGCGGAACTGGTTCTGGAGCAACTCTCCCACCGGGCGTGCTCTTCGATTCCCCAGGTGGTCGATATCATCA
>SKXZ01000140.1 GCA_007128145.1 Candidatus Nitricultor lacus
ATGCCCTTTGGGCGGTGAGAAAATTTGAAATTCATAAGGGGTTTCCAAGCGTTTTCCCACTCTGATTCCTGGATACTACCTTTCAAAGGTCGTGGTTCGAATGGAAAAACATTTCATTCACCGATCAGCGTTCACCGCATTTACAAATGAACTGCCCTGCCACTTAAGTTGCGGCATCAAACATGTTAAATGCAGTTGAGGGTTTGGGTATTTTTTTCCACTACTCCCTACTCACTGCATTTACAAGGAGGGTTTTGAAATGGAAAAAACACCGGTAAAGAAAAAAAGCGCATCGTTCGTTCTGATATGTGTTCTCGGGTTTGTGGCAGCTGCCCTGATTGTTCCGGCCATCATGTATCATCCCTTACGTGAGACCCATCCCTGGTTTTCCTACTACCTGGTGGCGGTGATGGTGGTTTCGGTATTAAGTCTTCTGGGTATTTGGAAGCTCAAGCGTTGGGCTTTCCTTGTGTATGCGATACTGTTCGGAGTAAATCAAGCGATTTTTGCGCTATTAATAGGAGGTTGGCTTTATCTGGTTCTGGTTTTGCCTGTAGTGGTGCTTGTCTTTAGTTATAGGTATTTTGCAGATTTTGAATAATCTTTCTTTATGCCCCCTTAGCAAGTGAAGAGGTTGCATTTTCGGTGGTGTTTGTGTTACATTTTCTTTTGCTGAGCGAGCCGGTGTAGCTCAATGGGAGAGCAGCGGAATCGTAATCCGCAGGTTGTCCGTTCAAGTCGGATCGCCGGCTCCAGAATTTTTTACATCCCAAAAGGATATGTGTCTAACGAGTTTGACACCGTATAACATCTGAGATATATTATCGTTTCGAAGGTGAGCCATTAGCTCAGCTGGTAGAGCACCGGACTTTTAATCCGGGTGTCGAAGGTTCGAATCCTTCATGGCTCACCAAAAGCTTTGTTCTTCTCTGCTATATTGAAACAGGAAACAGATATCGCCTCCAATACGCGTGAGCCCAATGGGCCATAATCCATCCTTCTCTTCACTGCCTGAATATGATCTTACCGTGAAGAAAAAAGATACACAAACGGGGTGGTTTTTGTAAAGGGAAGTTGGAGTGAAAGGTACGAAAGGAGAGGATCGTGCAACGGCTTCGTTTTTTGGTGATGTTGGGTGTGTTCTGTATTGGGTGCCTTTTCTGTACACGTTTTGTCTTCGGACAAAATGGTCAACAAAGCGTTGAATTGAGAGTAATTGTAAGAACAGGGAGCCCCGAAGAGGTGCAAAAAGCATTGGAGACCGGTATGCAGGTGGATATCAGGGATGACATCGGCAGAACTCCGCTGATGTGGGCCGCCTTTTCTAATGAAAACCCCGAAGTACTTAAGATGCTCTTGGATGCGGGGGCACGTGTCGATGCCCGGGATGAAGCCGGCAGAACTCCGCTCATGAGGGCGGCTTCACATAATGAAAACCCTGAGATCGCCAGGGTCCTTCTTGCAGCAGGAGCAAATGTGCATGCCCGGGACGAAAGGGGCAGGACCGCTCTCATGCGCGGGGCACAATGGAATAGAAACCCCGAAGTCATCAAGGTGCTTCTTGAAGCAGGGGCCGATAAGAAGGCCAGGTGTTATTACGGGAAAACCGCTTTTGAGTATGCTCAAGGAAATGAGCATATGCATGAAACCGAGGTCTACCGGTTTCTCAAGGAAGCAGGGATATTCTCAATCGATAGGATTACTTGATAACAAAGAAAAAAATGTTACGTTTTTTCGTTTGAAATGTCCAAAAACTCTACTTTTCCAGATTCGAGGTTGTATTTCGCTCCCACCACAGAAATCCGGCCATCGTTTATACTTTTGGAGATAATTGGACTGCGTGTGAGAATTTCTGTTACCGTTGCCCGTATGTTTTCACGTATAGTGAGATTCATCAGGGAAGAGTTCCCCTTTTTCTCAATGGCCCTGCACTTTTCTACGCAGGGGCAAATCCTTTCAACGATGGCAGAAAGGTGAGAAGACACTCCGGAATCCCCTTCAACTGCTTTCACGGTGGCTTCAACCGCCCCACATCCTTCATGGCCCAGCACAACAATCAAGGGAACATGCAGTTCCTGGATCGCAAACTCGATACTTCCCAACGCGATATTGTCTACCAGGTTTCCGGCGGAACGGATAACAAAAATATCACCGAGACCCAAATCAAATATAAGCTCCGGTGATACACGGGAATCCGAACATCCAACAATAACCGCGAAGGGTTTTTGCCCTTCATCGAAAAGCTTCTTGCGCTTTTCTTTGCTTGTGTCTTTGGGGAGGGTCCTGTTATCATGAAAACGATTATTTCCATCTTCCAGGATTTTTTTTGCATCATTAGCTGTAACTTTTGTCTGTCGGTTAAAGATAAGAGGTTTACTGTTATGTTTCGTGTTTTCCATGTTGTAGTTTCCTCACTTTATCCTTTATCTTGTGCTTTCTAAGCAAGGTATTATACCAAGGAAGTCCGTTTTGCAAAAGCGAACCAGGTTTTAAAAAATGACAAAAATTTCGAAGTGTTATTCAATATAATGGAAAACATGATGGAATAAAAGGAGAGAGGAGAAATGGGAAGAAAACAGTCAAGAGTGAGATACCATTTAGACGTTGGTGAGGTAAAAAATCTGACGGATGAAGAACTGCGGATCATCCTCCGCGGGGCGGATGAGCTTATTACCACCGGTGGGAGAACTATGCTTGCCAAAATATTGAAGGGATCACGGGACAAAAAAATACTTGAACTTGGGCTGGACGAATCTCCCTCCTACGGTTATTACCGGGATCTCACCATAACAGAAATCACCAACCGGATCGACTGGACGATACA
>SKXZ01000150.1 GCA_007128145.1 Candidatus Nitricultor lacus
AATTGTTGATATATAAGCCAGGAGAGGAGAATGATTTCGGTATCGCTTGATGGACTTTCAAACCCCAAAGATTCATACCCGAATTGGTGAAACTGCCGCATTCTTCCTGCTTGGGGACGCTCATACCTGAACATCGGTCCCATGTAATACCACTTTAGGCGGGGGTTTGAAACGTGCAGTCCGTGTTCGAGGTACGCTCGCATGACGGGAGCGGTTCCCTCGGGGCGCAGAGTCAAGCTGCGACCCCCCTTGTCGGAAAAAGTATACATCTCTTTCTGAACGATATCGGTTTCTTCCCCTACTCCACGGACGAAGAGTTCGGTGTGTTCAAAATAAGGTGTGCGAATCTCACCGAAACCGAAATGCTTGGAAACACACCGCACCGCTTCCTCAACCCGGTGCCAGAGAAGAATTTCTTCATCAAATATATCCCTGGTTCCTTTGGGAACACGTATTTTCTCCATTCTCTTCCTTTCAATAGTTTTTTGATTGTGTATCATTTCGCGTAACCTTGCCCATTTTCAAAGAAAAATCCTTTAGAGTCAAGTCCTGCATTTAATAGAGATTGATTTTCTGAACCGCACTCAACTCCTGAAGACCGGAAATTACGTTTTCCGCGCGAAGTGTTGAAGGATAATGTATCCATAAATGAAGCATTACTGTCCCGGCAGTTGCTTTTTCAAGTTTTATGTGTCGAATATCAGCACCCATTTGGCCAAGCACATTTCCGATATCACCCAATACGCCCGGCCTGTCGGTGCAGAGAATTTCAAGTCGTATCAATCCCTTGAATCCCCATTTTTTGTCCACAGCTTCGAGAACGACGAGAACCAGTAGAATGAATCCCACCCCTGAATATCCCACAACATACATCCCTGATCCCATAGCGATGCCGATACCGCATATCGCCCACAGGCTCGCCGCAGTGGTGAGCCCGGTGACCGAAGCACCAAAGCGCAAAATCGTTCCTGCTCCCAAAAAACCTATCCCACTGACAATTTGCGCTGTGATCCGGGCGGGATCAGAACCCATCCTTCCAAATGCCTCAATGGAGACAATCGTAATAAGCGCAGAGCCAATACACACCAGTATATGGGTTCGTAAGCCAGCAGGCTTTTCTGCCCTTTCCCGCTGCATCCCCACCAGGGCACCCGCAGCGAAAGCATGGAAAAGTTTTAGCAGAGAGTCGAGGGTAATTTGAGAAAATATTTCATCCACCGAATATTTGCGTTTCTCCTTTCCCCTGGCGTTGTGAATACCGTATCACATCTCGCAGGTACGGAAGAGCACTCTGTGCTCCAACCCGTGTGCACGCCAATGCAGCAGCATTGTTGGCAAGATGAAGCGTTTCCATCCATTCCATGCCCGTGGTCAAGCCATACGCAATACCAGCGTTGAAGGCATCACCTGCGGCCGTTGTGTCACGTACTTCAACATCACGCGGTTTCAAGTGAACCATCCCACCCGAAGGAAGGGTCGCCAATGCACCCATTTCACCCAAGGTTATAACTTTGCGGGCCACACAACGTTGCTCCAAAATGTTCATAGCCCGGATCGCGTCTTTTATAGATTGAATTTTTGTGTGTGCGAGAACTTCTGCCTCATAGAGATTTGGAGTAATAGTATCATTCTGGGTAAGAAATTCCAGGGGAAAAATCTGGGCCGGTGCCGGGTTGAGAATAATGTGAACTCCTATTTCGTGAGCTTTTTCAATCGCCTGGGTCACGACATTATGGGGAACCTCGAGCTGTATGAGTACCATTTCACAAGCATGGAAAAGTTGAGAGGCGTTTTCTAGATCATCCGGAGTGAGATACATGTTGGCTCCTGGAGCCACCAGAAGTCTCGGTTCTCCTTTCTGATCCACAAATATGAACGCAAGACCAGTATGTGCCAGGGGTTGCTTGGTGACAAAATCATACTGTACATTTTCCTGTTCGAGGTTCATAAGGAGCCGTGCGCCAAAATCATCATCTCCGATTTTTCCAATCACACTCACCTGGCCTCCCAAGCGTGAGCACGCTATAGCCTGGTTGTTACCCTTTCCCCCTGGAAACATTGTAAAATTCCGGGCAAAAAGATTTTCCCCCACCTCGGGCATACGGTCAATGTTTAAAACCATGTCGATGTTCAGGCTTCCTACGACAAGCATTTTGGGTTTTTGCATTGGTGCTGCTCCCTCTATGCAAAAGTTGCATATTCTTACATTTTATTTTCTAAACAGTGTACTCCAAGAAAAGCTATTTTCATAGTATCAAAAAATTCACCCACCATCATATATATATCTAAATCACTTGCGATGAGGAAGGTTATTTGCTTCAATATGTAAAGCTTATACCGGTATTATGGCAACAGAATCGAGGACTGAAGGAGATTATGTAAGAAGTGGAGATGGTGTGATTTTTTTGGTTTTTTCTTTTACACCTTACCCCTCACTCCTCACTCCTCACAGCATTGAAAACGGGAGGTGTTACCGTGATACCAATAAGAACAGCTTTGTTGAGTGTTTCAGATAAGACAGGACTTGAGAAACTGGCCCGCTTTTTCTCCCAGCGGGGGATTACCATGTACGCCACAGGAGGAACCTCTCGATTCATCCGGGAAAAGGGAATGGAAGTTCAGGAAGTCTCCGAAGTAACCGGCTCACCGGAAATTCTTGGCGGGCGGGTGAAGACCCTGCATCCCGTCATCGCGGGGGGTATCTTGGGGCGGCGTGATCTTGATTCTGACCGGCATGACCTCGAGAAACACAATATTCGTCCTATAGACTTAGTGGTATGCAACCTGTATCCTTTCGAAAAAATGGTGGATCAAGGTGAAACCACTCTTTCCAAGGTTGTGGAAGAAATCGATATTGGAGGCATCACGCTGTTGCGCGCTGCCGCTAAAAACAGCCGTTATGTGGTAGTCCTGTCCTCTCCTGAGAACTATGACGAATTTATGAGAGAGCTGGAAGTTAACGATGGTTTTTCTGAAGATATGTCGCTTCGCTGGGCTGTTGAGGCATTCCGCCGCACCGCGGCATATGATGCACAAATTGCCTCCTATCTTTCTGAACTCGCCAAAGAGGAAGAGCCTTTTCCCTCCACCCTTCCTTTGTGTTTAAACAGGATGAACATTTTACGTTACGGAGAAAACCCACACCAAAAGGGAGCTTTCTATAGGGATCTGACCCTTGACCGGAGGGGATTTATGGCTTCCATGGAGCAGTTGGGAGGGAAAGAGCTTTCCTTCAACAATCTGTACGATACCCAGGCAGCATTTGGTTTGGTACGTGAATTCGAAAAACCCGCTGTTGTTGTTGTCAAACACAATAATCCATGTGGAACAGCTTCTGATGATTCTCTTTCCAAGGCAGCCTTGAAAGCGAGAGAAGGTGACCCTGTTTCCGCATTCGGAGGCATCGTTGCCTTCAACCAGACTGTGGACAAGGAAAGCGCCCAGGTTTTTAAGGACCTGTTCATCGAAGTGGTGTGCGCCCCCGACTTTACACGGGAAGCGATGGATATTTTCTCAGCCAAGAAGGGATTACGTATTCTGCGTATACCGATTGTCCCTCCTTCCCGCTATGACCTGAAGAAGGTCGATGGCGGATTTTTACTACAAGACAATGACGTGGTCGACTTCGATCCAGATGCCTTGAAAACAGTAACAAGCAAAAGTCCTTCCGACGGGGAAATGAAAGATATGCTTTTTGCATGGGTGGTGGCTCGTTACGTTAAATCCAACACGATTATCCTGGCGAAAAAGAAGCAAGTTGTCGGAGTCGGCGCTGGTCAAATGAGTCGTATCGACGCTCTCCGCATTGCCTTAGCCAAAGCGGATGACCGGGCTCACGGAGCTGTTCTGGCCTCTGATGCCTTTTTCCCTTTTCCCGATGTAGTAGAAGAAGCAGCCGCTGGAGGTATTACATCAATCATTCAACCCGGTGGCTCCATTAAGGACCAGGACTCCATAGATATGTGTAATCGACTTGGTCTTTCCATGGTCTTTTCCGGGGTACGCCATTTTCGGCATTAATAAATAACAATATACAGGATCAGAATTCAGAATACATGCATGAGCAAGGTTGGAGTTAGGATTCAAGAGAAAGTGGTTTACTTCTCACTTCTCACTTCCTACTTCCTACTTCTCACTTCTCACTTTATATGGTGGCCGACATGAGCGGATACCTCGTGCATAAGATCTCTGAGTGAAAAATAGCTTCTTATATATTTGTCGTAATAAAATTGGTACAGTTCATGAGTGCTTTTATTCGGGTAAATCTGCCCGGTAACCCGTACCATTTTAAGCGTTGCCTCGGGAATAGAATCATAATACCCCGAGCCGACCGCGGCGTATATGGCTGTGCCGAGCGTGCTGGCCTCTTCAACCGCTGTGAGATAAATCGGGAGGTTCGTGACGTCCGCGTGTATCTGGAGCCACAACTTGCTTCGGGCTCCTCCTCCGGAGGCGTACATCTCCTGTACTTCAAAACCTCCCTTAGAGAGAGTTTTCAGGATGTGCAGGGTTCCATAGGCGGTTCCTTCGTATATCGCTCGTAACACGTGTGCCTTGGTGTGACTCAAGGAGAGACCCCAGACAGAACCTCTGGCAAGAGGATCCTGGTAAGGACTGCGGTTCCCCTGAAAGTTATCCAAAACGATCAAGCCCTCAGATCCCGGCCGAACCCGAGACGCGATGGTATCAAGTACATCAAAAAGGCTTTCCCCTATCTCTGTGGCTTCTCTGCATACTTCCGGCGCAAAATTATCCCCGAACCACTTAATAACAGAGCCGGTAGAACTCTGTCCACCCTCCAATATCCAGTGATCCGGCAATACGGCGTTGTAATATGGCCCCCAAATCCCCTGACTGAAAATCGGCTTATCGGAAAGGGCCATGTGACAGGTCGAGGATCCAATCACAAGTGCCAACCGCTGTGGATGAACGACGTCAAGCCCGACCATGGCTGCATACGCATCAATACCGCCTTGAATTACCGGAATACCCGGTTTGAGTCCCAACTCATAGGCTGCCCTTTTCGTTAAAACCCCGATCTGGGAAGCAACCGGGAAAAGTTCACGGGGCCACTTCCGCAAAAGCTCCTCGAAATTGAGTGCACGCAGCAGTGATTCTGGCCACCCTTCCTCACTTGGACAATAATTCCATTTACATATAGCGTTATTTTGAGATGTAACCCATTTTTCGGTAAGTTTATAAACCATCCAGTTCTGGCATTCTACAATGTAATCCGCATTTGCGAATATATCGGGCATATTTTCCTTGAGCCAGAGCGCTTTTGGGATCATCCATTCCGGCGATTCCTGGCCGCCGGCGAAGTTGAGAAGAGGATGTTGTGTAGCATTTATTCTTTCCGCCTGTTCAAACGCCCGCACATCCATCCACATAATAGCTCTGTATTTTGGATTCCCGAACCTGTCTACCGGAAGGATGGTACAGGAGCTCGCGCTTATGCTAACAGCTGAGATTTCCTCCGGTTGCACCTCCCCTTCAAAAACGCAGCGCCGTACAGTATCCTGTGCTGCCTTCCACCAATCTGCTGGATCCTGTTCAGCCCAACCCGGTCGGGGATGATATTCAGGATAGGAATAATAGGACAGGGCTATTACGTTTCCCCGTACATCAAATATTCCGCTGCGCAGGCCCTGTGTTCCGACATCGATTCCCAAGAAATACGGCGGCCTGGTTTCTCCCATGGTAACCTCCTGTGGTAAAATACAACCGATGATGAATACTCCGCGTTTCCTGGTTGACTGTATGTTAGGAAAGCTTGCACGCCGTTTGCGCGCACTGGGGTATGACACTCGTTTTGTGCGGTATCTCACTGATATCCGCCTGGTTGGTCTTGCCCGTTATGAAAAAAGAATACTACTCACCAGGGACCTCGAACTTGCCAGAAAAGCGAATGAATGTTCTCTCCTTGTACACTCCGGGAATACTGAAACACAACTGCGAGAGGTGATTAACCACTTGAACCTCACCCCGCAGGCTCCTTTTACCCGTTGCCTGCAATGCAACAGCCTCCTGGAATCAATTACCCGGGATAAAGTGAAAGGGCGCATACCTCTCTATGTAGAGAAAAGTTTTCATAATTTTAAAGAATGCCCTGATTGCAAAAGAATATTTTGGCCTGGAACCCACCAGGATAACCTGCGACGCGAGTTTGAAACAATTCATGCCCTGAATGCTCCGGAGAAATACCACCATACAAACAAATAATAATCCTGCTTCGAGTGAGAAATAAACCGAAATATAGGAGTTTAAGATAGCCTTTCAAAAATCACCGGGCGGTTTGTTACGGTTACTACCCGGGGAATAATTTTTTAAGCATCCAGCAAGGCTTCCACCCCGGGGAGCGTACGTCCTTCCACGAACTCGAGTGAGGCGCCTCCACCAGTCGATATATGCGTTATGCTGTCCCCAACACCGGCCATTTTTATAGCCGATATGGTATCTCCCCCACCTGCGACTATTTCAGCTCCGCTTTTGGCCACGGCTTTTGCGATTTCAACGGTTCCCCTGGAGAACGCTTGAACTTCAAAAAGCCCAACCGGCCCGTTCCAGAATATGGTTTTTGCTTTGTGGATGTGCTTAGAAAAAAGTTCAATGGTACGTGGTCCAAGGTCAAACCCTCCCATGTCCGGAGGCATGCGGTCCCAATCCACAACTTGGGTGGGAGAATCCTCTTTCCCTTCTTCTGCCACAATAAAATCGAGTGGAAGAATAAAATCAACGTTTTTCTCTTTTGCGATGTCCATAACAGCCAAAGCCTCATCGAGCATTCCCTCTTCTAAAAGAGACGTACCTACTTCATAGCCTTGAGCTTTGATGAAAGTGTATGACATTCCACCGCCGATGAGTAAACCGTCCACCTTTTCCAACAGCTTCCGAATGACCCCTATTTTGCTTGAAACTTTGGCTCCTCCGAGAATCGCAAGAAAGGGCCTGCACGGATTGTTCAACTTATCACCCAAACACTCGAGCTCCTTTTCCATAAGAAACCCTGCATAAGCGGGTAAATGCCCGGCTACGCCCGCGGTAGAGGCATGAGCACGATGAGCCGTTCCGAATGCGTCATTCACGTACACATCTGCAAGGGAAGCCAATTCTTTTGCAAACTGAGGGTCATTGGCCTCCTCTTCAGAGTAAAAACGTACATTTTCTAATAGTAAAATCTCGCCTTCGCCCAGGGAATCAGTGAGGGCACGAACGTTGTCCCCCTTACAATCATCGGCCTTTTTCACCTCTTTCTCTAATAGCTCTCCCAACCTTTTCGCGACTGGATCCATCCTCAGCTTTTCGTTTATTTCCCCTTTTGGCCTTCCCAGGTGAGAAACAAGAATAACACGTGCTCCTGCGTTTACAAGATAGCGAATGGAAGGAAGACTGCTTACTATCCGTGTATCATCAGCAACTTCACTCGACTCGTTGAGAGGGACATTGAAATCTACCCTCATCAACACTCTTTTTCCCTTGAGATCAGCACCAGTCAGGTCTTTGATGGTTTTCTTGTTCATGGTATCGCCTCCTTTAATCTTTTTCTATGCCACGTTCGAGAAGAGCCTGTAGAATTTTCCCTTTTTCCACTCCCCCCACCAACCGGTTGTCCTTAACAACAGGGATATATTCGAGCTGTGTTGACAAAAGAAGTTTGAGAGCTTCTTCTTCCGGTTGGGAGGGACTTAAAGAGTCAAAATCCTCCTCCATGTAATCGGATATCTCCTGTGAAGCCACTTGTTGCAAAAGCGGTGCCAGGTATTCTGTCCGGTTCAAGGATTTAGTATCTGTATACGAGTCGAATAGGGAGGAAAGAAACCTGTTAAGCGAAAAATATCCTACCAGGTTTTGTTCCAAATCGACGACAGCACTTCCATAGAGTCTTCTCCGCCCCAGCAAACGGATCACGTCGCCGACGGTATCAAAATCACTTATTACTGGAACATCGGTTACCATGATATCCTTTACGGTCACCGTATCCACCCCTTTTAGTCGCCCATCCAGCCGGTATATTGTCTCCCCATAACTACCAGGAATGAGGTTGTTATGAATATGAACATCCTTTGTATTTTACCACGTTTCCCATAACTGTCTTCCCATTACCAGTAGGTTGACTCTTCACGAAAAACAGAAGCCGCCCTGCACCAGGCCAAGCCGGCTATGAATCCACCCAGATGCGCGAACCATGCCACACCCCCCACATCTCCCAGGGCAAGTGCGAATACTCCGTATATCAGCTGAATGAGAATCCAGAAACCAAGCACAAATACGGCAGGTACACGGGCGGGGTAGATAAAAAACCCCAAAATAAATAAAACAACAACTCTCGCCCGTGGAAAAAGAATAAAGTATCCTCCCATCGCTCCGGCTACTGCTCCGCTCGCTCCGATAGTGGGAATCATTGATGCGGGAAAAAGAATGGAGTGTAGCATGGCGGCCGCTATGCCAGACCCCAGGTAAAAAAGAACAAAATGAAATCGACCCAAGTAGTCCTCTACATTATTACCGAATATCCACAGGTACAGCATGTTGAAAAAAATATGCAAAATGCTGCCATGCTGAAACATAGAGGAAAACAGGGTTAACATGGGCGTGAAATAACCGGAGGGAATTTCTTCTCTACCCCAAAAAAAAGCTGGAATGAGGCCGGTTTGATAAAGAAATTCCTCTCTGGCCGGTCCCAGCGTCAAGCTATAGAGAAAAACCAGGACATTAATCGCAATAATCGTGACTGTTACCGCCGGAAACTGGCGGGTGGGGAGCTCATCCTTAATTGGAATCATAGGTTTCTATACCCTCTCTGTCTTTATCCCCCCAATTGATGAAAAATATTTTTTATGCTCTTATGTCTTCTTTGGGGAAATCCCGCAGGTCAGCTCAACTCTTTTATGCTACAAACAGCAGGAATTCATCATAACATATCACTTCCTGTCTGGGCAATGAATACCATCAATCTCTGTTCTTCTTACGCCTGTCCGGGTTTTCTTGCAGTGCCTCCGGAGAGGAACCCCGGAATATCTTAATGATTGCTCCGCCTTCCTGCAACCCAAAAAGACGGGACAAAAAATAGTATCCGGCAAGCAGTGCCAAAGAGAGCAAAACAAAGCGGATCATACCTTCTAATCCGGTATAAGGACCGCCGCTCACATGATGAATTCCCCATCCGGCGGTGGAAAATATAATCAGGAGGATAAACAATTTTTTCAGCCAGGGGAGAAAACCGGTATCGGAACGAAAGGCAAGTGACCTTTTATGCAGATGATAAAGAAGGAAAAAACTGTTGAAAACCGCGCTCAAAGTTGTCGCCAAAGCTAAACCCGGAAAATCCATGAATCGCACTAAAACTATATCCAAAATGATATTCATACCCACAGCCACAACGCTTATGCGCACCGGTGTTTTGCTGTCTTTGAGAGAATAGAAAGCCCGTGTGAGCAAATGAACCAAGGAGAGAAAAAGAAGCCCAGGAGCATAAAATAAAAGCGCATGAGCTGTCATCATTGTGGCTTGACGGTCAAATTGACCTCTTTCATAAACCAATGTGACGGATTCATAACGGAACAATACAAGAAGTACGGAGAGAGGAAGCATGATATACAAAACAAAACGCAACCCCTGGGTGAATGTTCGGCTCCAGTTATCATTTTCTTTATGCATTGCATAGCGGGAGAGAGGAGGAAGTATCGCTGTGGCTATAGCTATACCAAAAATTCCTAAGGGTAGCTCCATCAAGCGGTCCGCAAAATACAGGGCCGACACTGCTCCCTCCTGAGTGGTTGAGGCGATTATCCTGTCAACCAGGGTGTTTATTTGAGAAACAGCCAGGGCAAAAGTAACCGGAAGCATAAGGTGAACAACTTGCTTGAGCCCGGGATTTTTCCAAAAGGTAAAAACCGGAGCAAGGGAAAACCCCTTGCGGTAAAATGGAATCAACTGTATAGCAAACTGCCCTATGCCCCCAATAAGAACTCCCCATGCTAAAACATATGGACCGAGATTTCCGGAGAAAAAGACTATAGACAAAATAATTCCCAGATTGAAAAATACCGGAGCAATAGCCGACCAACTGAAAATATGTAGTGTATTGAGTACCCCCATCAGCAAAGCAGCAAGGGATACAACCAGAAGAAATGGAAACATGATTTGAGTAAAACGAGTAGTGAGGAGGAGTTTTTCCGCATCTCCTCGAAATCCAACTGCTATCAGTTCGACCAACCAGGGAGAAAAGAGAATACCGGCGGCGCATATAGCGGAAACAACAAGTACGAGCGCCGTGAAAACGCTCGCAATAAACTCCCTCGCTTCCTGGGAACGCTTGTCCCTGTATTGCGAAAATACCGGAACGACAGATGTGCTCAAGGCTCCTTCAGCGAAAAGTCTCCGTAGCAGATTAGGAATGATATAAGCGATGAAAAAAGCATCAGTTACCCAGGTGGTTCCGAAAACAGAGGAGATAAGTATTTCCCGTATAAGCCCAAATATTCTTGAAACAGTTGTACCGCCCGAGACAACAAAGGTGTTTTTTACCAGGCCGCTCTCTTTTCCTGCAAAGTTCTCACCGCGCTGACGAGATGAGAGATTTTCCACGTTCTGCGTCCTCACTGTTTACTTTTTTTGGCTTACCGTTTCACCACTACCCCATAAAAAGAAAGAGCTGGAGATGCACCTCTCCAGCTCTTTCCTGCAGTATGTCTGAAATGGGCTCCCCGGCAGCGTCCTACTTTCCCACCCCGTTGCCAGGGCAGTATCATCGGCGCT
>SKXZ01000016.1 GCA_007128145.1 Candidatus Nitricultor lacus
CGGTATTCTCCTCCATTGGGGTTTTTTTTCTGTGCAACGCTTTCCTGGTTATGCAGGTCATTTCCCTGAGCACGGGAACGTCGTTGTCTACTTTATGGAAGCGCAACATCAACGGTATTATCATTCAGTATTTTGCCATGTTCCCCTTTTCTCTTCTTTTGTATTTAATTTATATTAATGTGGGGTATTGGGGAATTGTCCTCTTTTTCATTCCGCTGATGGTGGCTCGCTACTCCTTTAAGCTCTATGCTGAAACAAAGCAGAGTCACATGGATCTGTTACGTGCCCTTTCTGCTGCAATCGATGCCAAAGATCCTTACACGCGGGGCCATTCCAGCCGGGTGTCCCAGCTGGCTCTTATGTTGGCCGACCGCCTGCGTTTGGGAGAAAGGCGCAAGGAAATGCTCGAATACGCGGCTCTTCTCCATGACGTCGGAAAAATCGGAATCAATGATGCCATTTTGGGGAAAAACTCTTCCCTGGATGAAGAGGAAATGATGGTGGTGAGGGAGCATCCTGCAATCGGCCAGGAAATTATAGCGGATATCTCTTTTCTCAAAGATGCGGCAACCTTTGTGCGTGCCCACCATGAACGGTGTGATGGATCAGGGTATCCTGACCGGAAAAAAGGTTGTGACATTCCTGTAGAAGCCAAAATACTGGCTGTGGCCGATGTGTTTGATGCTCTCACCTCCGATCGTCCTTACCGGAAAGCGTATTCCTATGAGAAAGCTTTGGAAATAATTGAAAACGATGAACGTGAATATTATGACCCGAATGTCGTTTCCGCTTTGCGGGAGGTAATATCGGAGGGAGAATTCGATGTTAGCTGATTTTGTCCTCTATGGTGTACTTATCGGATATCTCGGTGGAGGGAGGCTTTCTCATATCCAGCAGGTTGAATCACCGAACTTCTGGTTGATCGTGGGCGGATTTGTTCTCCGCTTTGCCATAGTCATCGTGCCCCTGGGAGGAGCGACGTGGATCTCGCTTATAGGAATGGGACTGGTATTGGCAGGTACGCTGTGGGGCCTCCGTACACCCGGAATGACAGCAATCTGTGTGGGGGCGGGATGCAATCTTTTGGTCATGCTGGCAAACGGGGGGCGGATGCCTGTATCGATTGCCATGGCTCAGCGGCTCAACCTTGATACTCTTATTGAAAGATTGGGGGAGGGTCAATTTCATGATTACACTGTTCTCACAGGAGAAACCACCCTTCCTTTTCTGGCTGATATACTACCTTACTTTTCCCTGCTGTTTTTTCAACCCTATGTTATCAGTATAGGAGATTATATTCTGGGTATCGGTGTGGTATGGTTTCTGGTGAAGGCCATGAAGGGACGGGAAACACGCACGATAGTCATGTTACGATAAATATGCAAGGGTAATTGAGTCTTATTACGAAGCCATATATGTTTTATCCAATCTGCAATATATTTTTCTCAGTATGCTCGGCTTCTCACCTTTAGTTGTCAATGGAGCGGGACCTCAACAGCCTGATGAGTTCCGTGGTATAATCTCACAGACCCCCACAAAGGGAACATTGTTTGTCTGAAAGCACTAAGTATTTTAGGGTTGGAAACTGGGTAGATTGAAAGGAAGTAATTGTATGATAGGTTTGCTTAAGGATTACTTTTCGGCGAAAAGTCAGGACCGGCTGATACGAAGTCTTTTCAAGCAGTATGTCGAACCGGTCAACGCAATGGAAGACTCATTGATTTCTCTTTCTGATGATGAACTGCGTTCACGCACAGAGGTTTTTCGTGATCGCCTCCAAAAGGGGGAGAGCCTTGACGATATTCTGGTGGATGCCTTTGCCGTGGTACGGGAGGTTGCGCGGCGCGTGCTGGGTATGCGTCATTTTGATGTTCAAATCATGGGAGGGGTTGTGCTTCATCAGGGGAAAATAGCAGAGATGCAAACAGGTGAAGGGAAGACGCTGGTAGCCACATTGCCCGCTTACCTCAATGCGCTCACCGGCAAGGGAGTGCATATCGTCACGGTAAACGATTATCTCGCCAAGCGCGACCGCTACTGGATGGGTCCGGTATATGAGTTTTTGGGTTTGACGGTAGGGCTCATTCAGCACGAGGTTCCGACCAACGAGCGAAGGAAAGCCTATGCAGCAGATATCACCTATGGTACGAACAACGAATATGGATTTGATTATCTTCGTGACAATATGGCGTGGAAAAATGAGGACATCGTGCAGAGACAGCTCCATTATGCCATTGTCGACGAGGTAGATTCTATTCTCGTAGATGAAGCGAGAACTCCACTTATCATATCCGGCCCAGCCGAAGATTCCACTGAGATATATTACAAAATAGAACGGGTTGCTCGACGCTTGGTACGTGGTGAAGATTTTGATCTTGAGGAAAAAACGCGCTCAGTATGGCTGACTGAAGCAGGAATCGCCAAGGTGGAAAGCCTGTTGCATGTTGACAATCTCTACGAGGGCTCGGGAAAAAACACCATGGAACACATGGTTCGCCAGGCCCTGCGTGCTCGTCACTTGTATAAGAACGATGTGGACTACGTGGTGAAGAATGGTGAAGTTACCATCGTGGATGAGTTCACAGGCCGTCTCATGCATGGACGGCGCTACAGTGAGGGTCTTCATCAGGCCATTGAAGCGAAAGAGAATTTACAGGTTGCCAACGAAAATCAAACGCTGGCATCCATCACGTATCAAAATTATTTTCGAATGTATGACAAAGTGAGCGGAATGACAGGTACGGCTAAAACCGAGGAAAACGAGTTTGTGTATACATATGGGATGCCGGTTGTGGTCATTACCCCGAACAAACCGCTCAATCGCACCTCCCATCCTGATTCTGTATACCGGAACGAGAAGGATAAATTCAAGGCTGTGGTTGAAGAAATTGATACTATGCACCGTGAAGGCAGGCCTGTGCTGGTGGGTACCGTCTCCATCGAGAAATCGGAACATCTGAGCCGATTGCTCTCCGAACGGGGGATCGCCCACCAGGTACTCAATGCCAAAAACCATGAAAAAGAGGCCGAAATCATCAAAAACGCCGGTCAAAATGGAGCGGTGACCATCTCGACGAACATGGCAGGCCGAGGTACTGATATCGTACTCGGCCCTGGAGTCGCTGGGCTGGGCGGCCTGCATGTAGTGGGAACCGAACGGCATGAAAGCCGGCGTGTAGACAACCAGTTGCGGGGACGGGCCGGCAGACAGGGTGATCCCGGTTCATCCCGTTTTTTCCTTTCGTTGGAAGACAGTTTGTTGAGAATATTCGGTTCAGAACGGGTAGCGGGAATCATGGACCGGTTGGGCGTAGACGAGGGGGTACCGATCGAACACTCACTGGTTACCCGTGCCATTGAAGGTGCCCAGAAAAAAGTGGAAGGATATCATTTCAACATACGAAAGACATTGCTTCAGTATGATGATGTTATGGGGAAACAGCGTGAAGTCATTTACCGTGAACGGCGGAGGGTTTTATTTGAAGAAGACCTTCGTGAGCATATATTCGCCATGGTGGAACAAGTGGTGGATGAATCACTTGCCGCTTTTTGTGATGTAAAGCTCTATCCGGAGGAATGGGATTGGGATGGACTCAACGGGCGCCTCATCGCCTTGTTCGGTTTCAGTCTCAAGGTCGCAGAAACTGAGCGGGAGAAAGTGGAACGTGAGAGATTGCGGGAACAAATTCTTGAATTATGCCGGGTTCGCTATAGCGAACGTGTGGCGAAGCTTACAGAACATGTTTTCCGGGAGCTCGAGCGTTATATCCTTCTTCGGGTGGTGGACTCCGCTTGGAAGGAACACCTGCATAACATGGATCACTTGCGTGAAGGGATTGGATTGCGCGCGGTTGGACAGCGTGATCCTTTTATCGAATACCAGCACGAGGGTTTCGAGATGTTCCAGGATATGATTGCCCGTATCCGTGAAGATTCCCTGCGCTATCTCTACCGGGTGAATGTGGTCAGTGACCGCTCTAAAAGCAGGCCTCCAGTAAACCAGAGAGGTGAAGAGAGCAGGGGTTCTGTCTACCCAAGAAAACAGAGCGCAGAAGGAAGCGGGAAAAGCGCGGTAGCTGCCCCAACACGTAAAAAGAAGAAGATCGGCCGCAATGATCCCTGTCCGTGCGGGAGTGGAAAAAAATTCAAGCATTGTTGTGGAAAAAGCTGAAAACAGGAGGATGCAATCATGGAAATAGATATCGGAACAGAAATCGAAATCATTCGGCGTAAACTGGATGAGCTCGGAGGGTATCTTTGAGCAAGAAGGGGTTAAGGAGAAGGTAACAAACACAGAGGCCAAAATGGCTGAAAGCTCTTTTTGGGACAGTTCCTCTGAACAAGAAGACCTGCTGCAGGATTATAAAAAGCATAAAAATATTTTGGAAGCCTACAGGGAACTCAAGAACCGTCTTCAGGACGCCGAGGAATTGACAGACCTCATGGATCAGAAAGACCCTGAATTTGAGGATCTTGTTCGGGAGGTGATAGAAATATCCCGGATTGTAGACGATTTGGATATCAAGTTACTCTTTCAGGATAAAGAGGACCAGGGGGATGCTATTGTAACCATCCACTCCGGAGCCGGTGGGACTGAATCACAGGATTGGGTTGATATGCTTTTTCGGCTTTATACACGTTTTTGTGAAAGCCGGGGGTTTCAGGTTAAAGTCACGGATACCCTGGAAGGAGACGAAGCGGGACTCAAACATGCCACCTTCATGGTGAAGGGAGATTATGCATACGGCTACCTCAAATCGGAACGGGGAGTTCACCGGCTCATACGTATATCACCTTTCGATTCGAACAAGCGGCGACATACCACTTTCGCTTTGGTTGAGGTTACTCCAGACATAGATGATGATATAGAGGTGGACCTTTCACCGACAGAGCTTCGCATTGAAACCTACCGTTCAGGAGGAGCGGGGGGTCAGCATGTCAATGTAACGGATTCAGCGGTTCGGATTATTCACCTTCCCACAGGAATTACCGTACAATGCCAGAATGAGCGTTCCCAGCACCAGAACAAGGCTGTAGCCTTGCATATACTGAAAGCAAGGATATATGAAAGGATGCTTACTGAGCAGCGGGAAAGGCTACAGGAAAAAAAGGGAGAACTTAAAGACATCGCGTGGGGAAGCCAAATACGAACCTATGTTTTTCATCCGTATACCATGGTAAAAGACCATCGGACCGGCCATGAAACCGGTAATTTACAGAGGGTTATGGATGGAAACATCAGTGATTTTATCGAAGCTTATCTTAAAAAGGAACGATCATTGTGAAGGTGTATGCTTTGGTGGGGCCAACCGGGACCGGTAAGAGTTACCGGGCTCCCCACATAGCTCAACGATATGGCATTACCTGTATTATTGATGACGGGCTGTTTATTTCTCTGGGTCGCATAGTAGCCGGCACATCGGCCAAGGCGGAACTGAGCAAAATTAAGGCGGCAAAGATTGCCATATTTTACTATCCCGATCACCGTGAGAAAGTGCGGGCCGCTCTTCAGTCCGTTCAGCCCGAAAAACTCATGGTACTGGGTATTTCAAGGCAGATGGTGGAAACCATTTGCCAGCGTCTGGAGTTACCGCCTCCCTGTGAAGTAATTGAAATCGACCAGGTAGCTGCTCCAAAAGATATAGAAACGGCTCTTTTCGCAAGGGAAAGTGAGGGGAAACATACCATTCCCGTGCCTCTTATCGAATTGAAAAGAAATACCTGGGGGAACCTGGTTGATTCGATTCCGGTGAAAGTATGGGGATGGTTTTATTCTTCACGGGACAAGACGGTAGTCCGACCTCCATTCAGCTACCTAGGCAAACTTACCGTTTCGGAAAATGCCCTGCGTTCATTAATTTTTATCTTACTCAGTAATCTTCCATGGGTAGATAAGGTGAACGAGATAGTTCTGCATAAGATTGATTCAGGAGTATCAGCCCGGCTTATTTGTGTTCTACGTGGCTATCCCCGTCTTCCAGCCTTGTGCCGTTTTGTGCAAAAATATCTTCGCGAACGGGTGGAGGAATTGAGTGGGGTTGAGCTCAAGCGTATTGACTTGGAGATTGAAGGGATTGTGCCTTCTCCTTCTTCCCCTGTTTCCGAGCACGTCAGGGGGTAGAGAAATACGACATTCCGACCCTTACAGCTGTGATATTTTTTGAAAATATTTCATTTTTCTGCTATTGTTATGGCCAGTTTTCACCCTGCGAAAAGAGAGTTGAAAGAGAGAACTGGTTAGCCGGTTGTTTATCTACCGGCGGAAAGGTTGGACGCCATGCCGGGTAAGACCTTGGCGGAGTTGTTACAGGAACTGGAACGTAAAGAAGCTACCGTTACCGCTGGTGGAGGAGAAAAAGCGGTAAAAAAACAGCGTTCAAGCGGAAAACTCACCGCTCGGGAACGTATTGCGCTCTTATTGGACCAGGGAAGTTTTGAAGAAATGGACCTGTTTCTCGAACACCGGTCAACACGCTTTGGAATGGGGGAGAAACATGTTCCTGCTGATGGTGTGGTGGCTGGCTTTGGAACTATCGATGGACGGGCAGTATGCGTTTATTCTCAGGACTTTACCGTGATGGGAGGGTCACTGGGAGAAATGCACGCCAAGAAGATATGTAAGGTAATGGACATGGCGGTTCGCATTGGCGCCCCGGTTATTGGAATAAATGATTCAGGGGGAGCTCGCATTCAAGAAGGGATAGATTCCCTGTCAGGGTATGGGCAGATATTTTATCGAAATACACGAGCTTCCGGCGTGATACCGCAGATAGCGATCATTGCTGGTCCCTGTGCCGGTGGAGCAGTATATTCACCTGCCCTGATGGACTTTGTTTTCATGATTGAGAAAACGAGCAAAATGTTTGTTACCGGTCCCCAGGTGGTCAAGGCAGCCACCGGTGAAGAAGTATCAGCCGAAGATCTGGGAGGAGCGCGCACCCACGCCACCAAAAGCGGTGTTGCCGCTTTCACCGCAGTAAGTGAGGAAGAATGCTTCGCTCTTGTGCGCCATTTTTTGAGTTATATTCCTTCCAACAACTCGGAAGACCCACCGTTTCTTGAAAATGACGATCCACCTGACAGGGAGAACCCGGATCTCTTTCATGTCGTTTCCCCCAATCCAAACAAGCCTTATGATATGAAAAAAGTGGTGCTTGAGATTATCGATAAAGGTAGTTTTTTAGAGGTGCTTCCCGACTATGCTCGAAACGTGGTGGTGGGATTCGCACGTATAGGGGGACACTCGGTAGGTATTATCGCCAATCAACCATATCATCTTGCGGGTTGTCTTGATATCGATGCCGCTGATAAGGCATCGCGTTTTATCCGTTTTTGTGATGCTTTCAATATACCCTTGCTTACACTGGTTGATGTTCCGGGTTTTTTGCCTGGCTCCCACCAGGAGTTCGGGGGGATTATCCGTCATGGTGCCAAGGTATTGTTCGCTTATTCTGAAGCCACCGTACCCAAGATCACCGTAATTGTTCGTAAAGCCTATGGTGGAGCCTATCTAGCCATGTGCTGCAGAGATCTCGGGGCGGACTTGGTTATGGCCTGGCCTACCGCTGAGATTGCAGTAATGGGTGCAGAAGGAGCAGTGGATATTATTTTTCGACGGGAGCTTGAAAAAGCGCTTGATGTCGATGCAGAAAGAGAGAAGTTGCTGGCTGAATATAGAGAGCAGTTTTATAATCCGTATGAAGCTGCCAAGCGTGGATATGTTGACCAGGTTATTCATCCAAAACACACCCGGCGCAAGGTAGTTCGGGGATTGGAACTTCTCTGGTCAAAAAGGGAAATCGGAAGGGGGAAAAAGCATGGCAATATCCCGGTGTGAACTGGGGTCTCGAATTTCACCACAACTCACGGCTGCCATCATCACCGCGATAGCCGCCGCAATGGAAAGTGAACGCCCAAAATTACAGCCCTATGTTCCCCGAAAAAGTCAGAGCTGGAAGACACTGTGCCTGCAGGAACACTCCTGGGGCTTGGGTCTAAGGAGGTAGGTTGAATGCGGAAGTTTCTGGTGCGGGTCAACGGAGAGGAATTTGAAGTAGAGGTAGCGGAAATTCCCTCGTCTGAGGGAAAAAGTGGATTCCAGGTTCAACATATCAAGCCCGCTGCCGCAACAGATGAAAAACCCTCTGCTCCTTTGCAAGTGACCACGACACTTCGGGCTCCCATGCCGGGGAGAATCCTTGCTCTCTCGGTGGAAAAAGGTGATCAGGTGAAAGCAGGACAGGTGGTATTGGTACTGGAGGCAATGAAAATGGAAAATGAAATCCAAGCAGAAAACGCCGGAACAGTTACCCAGGTGTTAGTAGCAGAAAACGACGTGGTGGACACCGGAGATCCCTTGCTTGAAATCGAAGAGAAAAGCCAATGAAAAGCCGTGTGATTGTGATTGCGCTTTCGGTCATACTTATCGCCATAGCTTCAGTTTTTCTGGTTCCGGAAAGATTGGAACGGGAGCAGGAATGGCGTACGGTTGAAAAAGCGATTGATTGGTGGGATATTGAAATTTTGGCGGCACGTACAGGGGCCGATCCCATGGAATTGTTAGAGATAGTTCGTGAATTGGGTTATGGTACGGTTGGATTGAGTGATTATGACCTGCGTTCTCTTCAGCAGGTAGGGAAAGTGTCTCCAGCACCGCGGCCGGCTGGTGCTCCCCGAGACCGAAGATATTTTTTCTTTCCAGACGAAGCATTAAGAGCGGAAATACTGAATCAATTGGCGCTTTTGGGAAAACAGGCTGAAGAAATTGGAGTGGGGACGGTTGGAGTGAACGTTTTTCAGGAAGAAGAAGACAAGGTCAGTCTGGGTTGGAACCGTGAGCTTATTAGCGAATTGCGTGAAAGAGGGTTCCGCGTTATTTTGCGTCCCCGTAATTTGCACGGCCTTCCGCCGCAGGTAATAGAAGAACTCTTCAATGACGAAGTGTGGGATCAGGCTGTAGGTGTGATTTTTTCCGGAGATGAGGTATTGGGGAACGGAAATCGTGCCTCTCTGGAAACAGTGGCTCGCATATTGCGTGAACGGGATTTGTTTTGGGGTTATGTCGAATTCGTCGGCCAAAAGGGAGAGGTGACTCTTGCCTCGCTGGTTCCGGAGCAAACGGTGAGAACACACAGTGTTCCCCCCGATGAACTGAAAAATTATACTCCCACAACGGCACGCGACAGGCTGTTGCGGGCTGTTCGAGAGCGGTCTATCCGCATGTTGTATGTACGGATGTTCACCGCTCCTTCCCATATAATCTTGGAACATAATACTGCCTATCTTTCATCTTTGAGCGATGAGCTGGAGCGGGGTGGATTCATAAAGGGGAACGTTGAACCTCTTTCCCCCTTTTCGCCCCCGCAGTGGGCACATCTTCTGTTTATTTTGTCCGCTTCCTTGGTAGGTTCACTCGTATGGGGGGCTTTTTTACCCGGTAAATGGGGAATATTTGTCCTTCTTACCGCTTTTTTGGGCACGATGACATTTTTAGGTGACCATACCTCCGGTATGAAGTATACCGCGCTTGTTGCCGGGCTTGCCTATCCAACCCTATCGACTTTTCTCCTGATTGATGCGTTCAGGGAAAAAAGGTTAGATGGAAAAGCCATTGCCACGGCTTTCCTGGTAATTTTCGCCGGGGCTTTCCTGGTAGCTTTAAGTCTTTTTGATCAACTATTTGTATTGCGTATCGAGCAGTATTGGGGTGTTAAAATTTCTTTTATCCTGCCTCTCATTTTCATCGCTTTGTATGTCTTTCGAAGTGGCGTTTTAGGGGTTAGTTTAGGCCAAGCGGTACTTGGAACGCTGAAAAGGTATGAACTGGTTATTCTTGCCGTATTAGGAATGGGTTTTATCCTGTACATCACACGGACCGGTAACTTTCCGCTTCTCCCGGCGGGGGCCATTGAGAGTCGAATGCGTTCATTGCTTGAACAGATAATGTTCATGCGACCCCGTACCAAGGAATTTCTCATAGGGTATCCCGCTTTGTGGGTACTTCTGGCATATCGGAACAAACCGATGCGAGCGGTATACCAGGTTGTTTTATGGCTTGCCCTGGGAGTTGGCTTTGTCACCTTTTTCAATTCGTTCTGCCACATACACACTGATTTTGTTTTCGTTCTCTTACGTTTTCTCAATGCTCTCTTGTTGAGCATTCCGGTGGGATTGATATACCTGGTAGGAATATGGATTATTCTCTTCTTATGGCGAAAGATGGAGCGTTGGGGTGTCTGATTCGCTTTGAATATATTTCTCCTGGGGTATTACGGTTTCGGTAACTGGGGGGATGAACTCAGTCTTTATGCCCTGGGACGTGAATTATCCTTTATTGGTGAACAGGGAGAGGACATTTGTTTTCCTCATGTTCTCGTCCCGGGGGGAGCACTTCCGGTTCCGGTAGAAAACGCAAGGCCCGTATCCCGCGGTTCCTTGAGCAAAATAGCGTCCCGGATACGCTTCTGTGACATGGTCATGGTCGGAGGAGGGAGTCTTTTACAGGACGTAACGAGTTTGGGTTCCATGCTGTATTATACTTCTCTCTTGGGTTGGGCCCTATCCTGGAGAAAACCGGTTGTGTTTTACCGTTGTGGTTTGGGACCCTTTCACACGGTAGCGGGAATTACCCTGGCCCGCTTTATTCTGAAGCGTTGCGCCCTTTTTGTGGCCAGAGACCCTGCTACCGCCCGTCTGGCCAAGCGGTTAGGGTGTTTACCAAACCGAATCAGGGAGGGCGTTGACCCATTATTTCTTA
>SKXZ01000074.1 GCA_007128145.1 Candidatus Nitricultor lacus
AAAACTCTGTTTCAGCCCGCTGGGGACGAAATGAGGCAGTCTTTTTTCTTCAAAAAGGGCAATGGGATCAGGATGGTCACTTAACCCCAACCAAATTTTTTCCGCTGAAGCCTTGCCAATGCGGGGGTACATCTTGAGAATTCGTTTCCATGCTATCTCGTCACGAGGATTAGCTACCACCTTGAGATACGCCAGTACATCTTTAACGTGAGCTTGCTCGAAAAAACGTAAACCAGAGCGAATCTCAAAAGGTATGCCTCTACGGGTAAGCTCAAGCTGTATCTCCATGCTCTGGTAATGAGCCCGGTACAATACGGCCATTTCTTCCAAGCCGTGGTTTTCATCTTCCCGAATTTTCAGTATTTGAGAGGCAACGAACTCCGCCTGGCTGAAAACATTGGGTAAAGGTACAACCGCTGGTTTGGGGCCACCATCCCTAACCGCACGGAGGGTTTTTTCAAATTGACGGGTATTATGGACAATCACCTGGTTCGCCATATTGAGGATCTGTGGCGTACTCCGGTAGTTGGTTTCCAGGCGGTGAATTCGGCAATCAGGATACCGTTTGGGGAATTGCATGATATTTTCGAAGTTTGCACCCCGAAAAGCATATATACTTTGAGAATCATCCCCCACAACCAAAACATTGTGGTGATCTTTAGCCAGTAAATCCACGATCTCGGCTTGTAACCTGTTCGTATCCTGGTATTCATCCACCAGGATGTGCTGAAACATGTCCCCGTATTTTCTCCTGGTCCTTTCATCCTCCCGGAACAATTCCCACACATAACACAACAGGTCATCGTAATCCATGAGATTGAGAGAGCGTTTTTTCTCCTGGTAAAGTTGAGACAAATGCCGGATATGGCTACTCCACTCCTGGAACTGAGAATACGATTCATTAACGATATCTTCCACATCTTTCATTGTGTTGCGGCTTAAGGTGATCATGTTGATCACCACGTCAGGCTTGGGAAACCTGCGAGTCCGCGTATCGATTCCCAGATCACCCACACACACCTCTACCAAGTCCTTCTGGTCTTCGCGATCCATGATGGTGTAGTTATTTTGATAGCCAACCTTCTTGGCTTCCCGGCGCAGAATAAGATTTCCGATGTGATGGAAAGTCCCACCCCACAACCGTTCCAGGGAAATGCCCAACAGACATTCCACACGATGGAGCATTTCCCGAGCCGCTTTGTTAGTGAAGGTAGCTAACATCACTTGTTGAGGTGGTATGCCCCTTTCGATAAGCCTGGCCACGCGGTAGGTAATAGTACGGGTTTTTCCACTTCCCGCACCGGCGATAACCAACATTGGACCATCCTCAGCCAACACTACTGTACGCTGTTCCTGGTTCAATTCCTCATCATAATCCACTGGTAACGTCATACGGGGCGTACTCATTTTTTTTCACTCCCGGAACCTTGCGCCTTGAGAAAAAGCTCCTTCATCCTGGTTGTGTCAAAATGATACATCCGGCTGCAGAAAGGGCACGTTACCTCTCCCTTACCTTCTTCACGCAATAGTCTCTCCAATTCTTCTCCTCCCAAAAGAACCAAAGCACGTTCAGCCCTACGCCGGGAACAGCGGCAATGATAGGTTAAATCCCGCTTGTCCACCACTTTGTGTGAAATACCTGAAAAAATACGGGTAGTGAGAGTTTCAGGAGTATTGCCACCTTTTAAAAGTTCACTCAAGTTTCCCAGTTCAGAAAGGTTTTTTTCGATGCAACCGACCATATTTTTTTCCGTTCCAGTGGGAATGTGAAGAATAAACCCTCCTGAGGCAAGTACTGAACCCTCTGTTCCCACCAGTACTCCAGCTCCGCACGCCGTGGGGAGCTGCTCCGACTGAAGGAAATACGCAGCAAGGTCATAGGCAATGCCTCCATGGTTTACCTCAACTGTCCCCACGTAGGGTTCTTTCATGCCCAGGTCCCGGATAATCGATAACTCTGAACCCTTTCCAACCGCTTCTTCCACGTTGAGTTTTCCTCCCTCTCGAGAAGGAAGAACCACAAGCGGCTGGGATACATATCCCCGCACCTCGCCTTTCCAGTTCCCCTGAGCTAAAACTCCGCCCAACGGTCCCTTGCATCGTATCTGTATCGTAACCTCCTGTCCCTCTTTCATGCTCACTCCCATTATGCCGGCCAGAGCAAGGACACGGCCTAATGCTGCGGTAGCAATTGAACTTGTTCCGTGCAACCTGCGTGCTTCTTCGGTAGCCTCAGCAGTGGTGGCGACATTGAGAACCGCTGATGATCCTTCAATGAGGCTGCGTACAATGTAATCACGAGATTTTCCCACTACGTAAGATACTCCTTTCCTCTCAAACTCAATTGTTCCCCTGCATCGTTTTCATCAACACGGCTATAACCAGGAATAAGAACAACACGAAGGGGGACTGTCCAAAGAACGTATCATGTTCTCCCATTCTCTGCAATACCTGCAAATACACCACCATCAACAACGAACTTCCCACCAAAGCGCTTAAAAGCGCGGGAATTTCTCGCCATGCTATGGCGGTAAGCGCTGATATGAACGCAATAGCCAAAGGTACCTGGAAAGGGAAAACTTCCAAAAAACGTAATATTTCCACCCAATTCGACAACCATAATAAAAGATAAAAAAGGTTAAGAAAAAGAAGGAAGGCAGCAAAAAAACGGCCCAATATTTCACCACGCTTGAGAACCATGGCAAAAAAAGCTGCTCCCAACGCGAGTATAATCACCAACCAAAATCGAAGGGAATCAGCTTCCCACAAGGGACGCAGGAGAAGGCTTCTCTCCCATTCAAGTGGTGT
>SKXZ01000185.1 GCA_007128145.1 Candidatus Nitricultor lacus
AATTTTTTCGTTGATTCGAGAGCATTCTTGCTCATGTTCTGTAAGAGATTTTTCCCATGATCAGTGAGTTCAACAAGTACGAGCCTGCGGTCAGTGATACCGGGATATCTTCTCACCAGGCCCTTTTCCACCAACCGGTCTATGGTGGTTGTGGGAGTACTCACCGCGACCCCAAGATCATCAGCGATCTGTTTCATGTTTTTCGGTTCACTAGCACCGATAATATATAAGGTTTTCCCTTCGGCCATGGTCAAATTTTCCAATTCTTTTTGCATCGCTTTTTTATTGGATTTTTCAATCCTATCAGTAATTCGGAAAATCAAATTTGAAACGAAAAGCGCATCTTGTTCAGTCATAGTCGATCCTTAATAGTATGTATTTCGAAATATACGGATACCGAATAGTATCATACACATATAACTCGATAAAATGAAAAAGATTCCATTTGTCAAATCTAAAAAAATGACTTGAATGTGGAGAGAAGACTGATAAATATGATAATAATCAGGTACAATGGAGTGAGTTATGTACAGAGGAGGTTTTACTGTTGGAAGCTGAAATTTTCTCTTTTTCGCAGCGTGGTGAAAGAATGCCGGCTTCGCCGATAAGAAAACTCCATGGAATGGCCGAAGCAGCGAAAAAACGCGGAATAAAAGTGTACCATCTCAATATCGGCCAGCCAGACATCGTGACTCCGGAACCAATTATAAAGGAATTTACCTGTTTTGAGGAAAAAATTTTGGAATATAGCCCATCCACAGGTATCCCTTCTCTCCGGGAAGCCATAGCGGGATATTTTTCCCGCCACCGCATTTCGGTTCACCCCGATGATATCATCGTGACAACAGGTGGAAGTGAAGCGCTCCTGTTTTCCCTTGCAGCCATATGTGATCCTGGAGATGAAATCATTATCCCCGAACCGTTTTACGCGAATTATCTCGGTTTTGCCACCATGCTATCAATCAAGATTGTTCCGCTCCCTACGGAAATCACGAATGGTTTTCACCTGCCGGTAAGACAGACTATCGAAAAGCTTGTGACACCGAGAACACGTGCAATTCTCTTTTCCTCTCCCGGCAACCCGACAGGCACGGTGTTTTTAAGAAAAGAACTGGAAGGGCTCGCTGATGTGGTGAGCCGTACGGGGATATATCTTATTGCCGATGAAGTCTACCGTGAATTTGTATATGACCTGGATACTGATTATGTCTCCGTCCTCGAACTCGCAGAGATAAGTGACCATGTTATTGTTACCGATTCAATTTCAAAGCGTTTTTCTTCCTGCGGCGCTCGCATAGGATGTATCATCAGCAGAAACCAAGCTTTTCTGCATGTGGTGGAAAAATTTGCTCAAGCCAGGCTCTCCCCTCCGACAGTTGGCCAAATAGCTGCTGAGGCAGGATACCGCATGGACCCCTCCTATTTTGATCCCATCAGGAATGAATACAAGAAAAGAAGAGATACAGTGGCCCAGGGTCTTTCTGTGATTCCGGGAACCAGTTTTCGCGTACCGGAAGGAGCGTTTTATTTCATGGCCAAACTTCCCCTTGACGATGCCGATAATTTTTGCCGTTTTCTTCTCACCGATTTCACACAAGATGCGAAGACTGTTATGCTGGCCCCCGGTGCTGGATTTTATTTTACCCCCGGTTCAGGTGCGGACGAAGTTCGGATCGCTTATGTATTGAAGAGTGAAAAGCTCGCCGATGCCATGGATATTTTGCGCCGAGGTATCGAAGCCTATCAAGCTTTGATGGTATAATCACCCATTGCGAGGAAAGTTTTAATGAAAAATATCTTGATAGTGGATTATGAAAACCAGAGGGATATTTCCCTTGAATCCCTGGATCCGGAAAACCTTGAGGTATGGTTTTTCGTGGGTAAAACACAGAACAAACTTCCCTTTGAACTTGTAGCGTCTACCCAGCACTTTGGTGATTCTCTGCGCTGGATCAAAATCCAGGGGGATGGGAAGAACAATCTTGATTTCCATATCGTTTTCGAATTAGGTCGTCTTTCTACCCAGAAGATCAAAGTAAAAGAGGTTTTCCTGCTCTCTCGTGACAAGGGATTTGACGCGGTGATCGAGTATATCAATAAAACCGGGCTCAAGGTGAAGCGTGTAGTGAATCTTTCACAGATCCCGAGTTCCGAGCAGATCGCCCCCAGCTCAAAGCATACCGAACCGGTTATAGCCAACCTTTCAAAGATCTCACCCTCACGGCGGCCCCGCATCAGGTCTACTCTTGCCACCCATCTGAAAAATACTTTCAGTGGAAAGATTGACTCCGAGGACATAGATACTGTTATCGAAGAACTCTTTCTCATGGGAAAAATATCTGAAAGCGGTAACAGGCTCAAATACGATCTCTAATAAAAGAATTTTCACACACCAAACCAGCCGGCTAAAAAAATTCTTCCTCTTGAAATAATCTACTGGTTTACTGGTTATTGAAGGGGAACTACTCTGCCACCTGGTTGGCATCTAAAGGTCAGTGAGACGGGAGACGGGAGACGGGAGACGTGGTAAAGCTAAAAGCAAAAATCAGGATTCAGAATGTTTGCAGTCCGTCACTGCGAGGAGGCGTCTGGGCCGACGAAGCAGTCTATGTTAAAGCCGTCGAGGGTTGAGAGTTTAGCGTTGAGAGTTGGGTTGCGGAAACTACCACTACGTGGCAGTATCCAAAGAACGGTGGGGAGTGTTTTTTGGTTTCCCCCTTCTACCCATATACGCATGTACCCATTTACGGCCCGCTTGAAGGGCCAAATAGATAGATTG
>SKXZ01000225.1 GCA_007128145.1 Candidatus Nitricultor lacus
ACACCGGCTGATCCAACTCCGACACCGGCTGATCCAACTCAGCTTCCCGTAGACCCTACGCCATTGCCGGATGAAGATATTTTGTTCGATCAAATAAACCCCCGGCTGGTGGTTATCGATCCGGGACACGGTGGTCGCGACCCGGGTGCCATTGCCAATGGTTTGCGGGAAAAAGACGTGGTGCTCCAGATATCGCGTAAGCTGCGGGATGAGCTCGTGAGACAGGGTTTCCAGGTGATCATGACCAGGGAAGATGATACCTACCCTACTCTTCAGGACAGGACGTCGTTTGCCAACCATCAAAGCCCCCTTCTCTTTCTGAGCGTTCATGCCAATGCCGCCCCCAACCCGCGTGCGGAGGGTGTGGAGGCTTTTGTAGGAAATGCCCGCTATGCGGGCGAGGGTGCGGAGGAAGTAGCCCGCCGGGAGAATGAATTCTTCGTTGCCGAAGGACAAGCTCGTCCCTTTGTAAACCAGGGAAGGGACACGGCAATCCTTGAATCCTTTTACTACGGCAGCCGGCAGGTGAGCGCTGAAGCGGGAAGGCTTATGACCGGCAACATTGTATCAGTGACCGGACAGAGAAATCGGGGGCTGAAGGAAGCGCCGTTGCTCATCTTGAAAAACATGTTCTTTCCCGCCGTTCTGCTGGAGGTTGGTTTTCTTACCAATAGTGCTGAAGCGCAGCGTCTGGCTAATCCTGAATTCCATGATAAATTGGTGCAGGGAATTGTCAGGGGGATAAAGGAGCTTCAGGAAAGTCCCATCCTGCAGAGCTTCCTGGAGGAATAAACTATGGAGAGAAATCTGAGGCGAATGAAAAAAAAGAAAAAAAGCCGCACTGCGGTCCTCTCGGCCCTGTTATATCTTCTGATCGGGATGGGCGCTTTTTTCATGGTGGTCTATGCCGGTGAATATTTCTTCCGCGAGCGGGAGGAACCACCCGCGCCTCCTCTCCAGCCCGGCATAGCGGAAACCGAGACAATACCACAGATTTCTCCACCGGAAGAAGAAGAAACATGGGAAATGATTCTGTATTTCGCAGACGACCAATTTGTTTCATTAGTAGGTGAAAGGCGGTTGGTAGAGGCCGAGGGAAATTATTTTGAACAGGTCCTTGAGGAACTCTTGAGGGGCCCTGAAGATGAAAATCTTTTCAACCCGATTCCCCCTGGTACCGTTTTGAACGGTGTCTTTTCGGAAGGGGGGACGGTATACGTCGATCTGGACGAGCAGATGATCGATGGCCAGGCGGGGGGCGCCTCGCAGGAACTTTTGAGCCTGTATGCTATAATCAATACCTTAACCGAGATACCCGGCGTCGAGCGGGTGAAACTGTTGATCGATGGGCAGGAACGGGAAACCCTGAGGGGACATATGGACACATCACGACCCCTGGAAAGGGACGAAAAACTCATTGCAGAAGTTCAGTAGTTTTCAACAACTCAACAGCTATCTGAAGCAGGGGAGTGAAGGTACCCTGGTGAGGGCGGACGGAAGAAAGATCGATCAGATTCGCACCCCTTCCTACAGCATGGGATACCTCAAGTATGCAGAGGGATCGGTGCTTGCGGAAGTGGGCGACAACAAAATTGTGTGTTCAGCCAGTATAGAAGAAAAGGTTCCTCCCTTTCTCCGGGGAAGTGGACAGGGATGGGTAACCGCGGAATATGCCATGATTCCTCGTGCCACCTCAACGCGAAACATTCGGGATTCCGTGCGGGGGAGGTTGGGAGGGAGAACCCAGGAAATTCAACGGCTGATTGGGCGCGCCCTCCGTGCCGTGGTGAACCTGGAAGCACTTGGGGAACGGACAGTTCTTTTGGACTGCGATGTCATTCAGGCAGACGGGGGGACGCGAACGCATGCCATAAACGGAGCCTTTATCGCCATGTGTGAGGCCTTGTGGAATGCCACATCAAGGGGGGCCCAGTTTCGGGGCCGCCTGGTAAAGGATTACCTGGCGGCGGTGAGCGTCGGGGTCGTCAACGGAATGGAGATCATAGATCTCAACTTTGGAGAAGACTCCATGGCCCAACTTGATTTGAATGTTGTGATGTCAGGCAAGGGAAAATTCGTCGAATTACAGGGGACCGCCGAGCTTGACCCCTTTTCCCGCGAAACGCTGGATCGCTTGCTCGCTTTGGCTGAGCGGGGGATAAACGAGCTGGTGGCAGCCCAGAAGAAAGCCCTGGAACGAGGGCTTCCCTGAGCATGGCTTCCATCAACCGTTCCACTCATGAAATATTGGTCGTCACCCGGAACCGGGGGAAGCTTGCTGAAATACGCGAGATTCTCCAAGGCCTGCGAATCAAAGCCATAAGCGCTTATCAGGAGTTCGATTTCGAGGAAGTTCCCGAAACCGGGAATACATATGTTGAAAACGCCCTGCTCAAGGGAAGGCGGGGTTTCGAGGTAAGCCGGCGCTTGTGTGTCGGAGAGGATTCGGGCTTGGAAGTGGATGTCCTCAACGGAGCGCCGGGCATATATTCCGCCCGCTTCGGAGAGAACCTGTCTACCGCCTCGGACAAAATCGAGAAGCTTTTGTCCCTGCTCGAAGGCATTCCCCCCTCCAAACGGTCGGCCCGTTTCAGGGCGGCGGTGGCACTGTTATGGCAGGGCGGGGAGAAAGTTTTTGAAGGCGTATGCGAAGGCTGGATTTCGGAAGCTCCTCGTGGTGTGGGTGGTTTTGGGTATGACCCGGTATTTGTGTTCCCACCTTATGAAAAAACCTTTGCGGAATTGGGACCGGAAGTGAAAAACCAATACAGTCACAGGGCCATGGCGTTTCGAGCCATGGCGAAGTTTGTCTTGGAAAAAGGCCTGGCGTCTCCATCGGCGGGTGAGGAGGCTTAAGAGAACACTATGATCAGGACTGTTTTGGCTGTTTTGGGTGCGATATTTCTCATTATATTGGCCGTACGGTTTTTCCCCGTTGTGCTGGCAGTCGGGCTCAGTGTTGCGGCGATTGTGCTTGTGGTTTTGGTGATTGCCGGGGTAGCCTTAGTGCTTGCGCCGCTGTTTTTGGTGCTCCTTCTGGTGGCTGCGGTGATATGGGTGTTTCGGCTTATCTTTTAGAGAATCAGTTTTCATGACCCTGATACAGTATTTCTGCGCCTATGTACCGCCCGAGCTTATTCGGTCCTGCGGTGCAGTGCCGGAGTTTTTTTATCCAACGACTGGAGATACGCAGGAAGCAGATCCCCTCTTGCCCGTGCCCTTTTGCCCATTTTCTAAAATTCTCCTCCATGAGCTTTTGGCAGGCGGTGGGAATGAAAAAATCCCTCTTTTCGCCCTCTCCTGTGACGCTTCCCGGCGCACATGGGAGGCAGTCTGCCGGTTTTTTCAAGGCCCCTCACCCCTTGCCCTGCCGGTTCCCTTTGGCGGCGGTCAAAGAGCACAGGACAGGTTTGCCCGGGAACTGCGGCGACTGTCACGCATGCTTCTCTCCTACACCGGTGGTAAGGAACATTTTTTGGAAAAAAGGCTTCGGGATGAAATACATTCGTCCCTGGAAGAGAAAAAAAAGGTAGCGGAGCAGTATTTATCAGGCTGCCTCTCCGGAGGAATTCTTCTGGATGGGAGCGCCACAGAGAGGCGGAATGCCGCGACAAAAAGGAATACCTCCGTGCTCCTTACTGCTTCTCACTTGTTGGTACAACCCGTTATCTCCTTTTTGGAGGCCCGGGGTTTCACGGTATACGAGGACAGCCCCCTGGGAATGCGGCGCAAGGTTTTTCCCGCTTTTTCCGGACCACTCCCTGAAGACCCTTACCTTGCCTTGGCTCAACTGTATCTCGCAAGAAAGGCGCCCTGCCCCAGGGCCGGCATCGAGCAAAGAAGAATTTTCCTGTTGGAACTGGTCAAGCGCCTGAAGGTGCAGGGAGTAATGGCGCTTGTGCCCAAGTTTTGTGATAACGTTTTGTATGAGACTACAATGCTGCAGCGTTTTCTGCCGGTACCCCTCCTTTTGCTTGACCACGAGGCCGCAAATGACTTTCCGGCCCAGTGGGAAACCCGTTTGGACGCTTTTTGCGAAACTCTGGAGGCTTCGGGTTGAAATTCCCGTCCTTTATCAGAAAACGGAAGGATATACTGATTCGCGTTGTGGCATTTCTTATGAACCGGCCGGGTCTCTTTTCGCTCCTTACACCCTATCGCTGGTGGCTGCGATACCGCGCCCCCCATCCTGATATTCATTCTTTTTCCTACCAGGCTACTCTGGAATACCTGCAGAAACTCTATGGAAGGTCCCGGCCGGTTATGTGGTCCAGTCTTTATTTTCCGGCCGAATTTATCCATGCTGCAGGAGGTATTCCTTTCTATCCCGAGATCGCTTCAGGAATGGTCGCGGCGTTGGGGCTGGCGCCGTTTGCGCTTGAACGGGCGGGAAGTGAGTGGTTCTCACCGGACATGTGCAGCTATCACCGTATAGCGACCGGTTTGAGCCTGGCGAAGCTTTTTCCTCGCCCCGACATTCTTTTTGCTTCCAGCAATATCTGTAGCGGAACAGTGCCCTTTTTCCAAACCATGGCAAGCATATGGAAAGCACCGCTTTTTCTGGTGGATGTCCCACCCTCTTTTACCCTGGAGAGCGCACGCTATGTACGTGAACAATTAGTTGAAATATCGGCAAAAACAAAGGAGATTACCGGGCAACCCCTGCAATGGGCCGAACCCTTGCGGCACTCCCACCGTGCTCACCGGCTTATGGAGGATCTCGTGCGGTTGCGTCGGGAAAATGACACACTTTTTACTCCACCGGGCAAGAACATCGACTATCTCCCCTATTACTACCAGTTTATCGGTACACAGATCTCCGTGCATTTCCTTGAAAAGCTGGTTGAACATGCGAAAAAGGCGAATGCTGTCCCCCCGGAGAAAATAAAAGCGGTGTGGCTTCACCTGAAGCCCTTTTTTCCCAACTCTCTCACCGAGATGCTGGAAAATGCGGATATTGCGGTATGTGCGGAAGAGTTTACTCTTCCCTACTGGGAAGCGTGGAATGGAGAAGAAGTTTTGGGTTGGGCTGCAAAGAAGATGATGGCCTCCTCGGTCTTTTTGGAAGCCGACCAGAGGATTGCTGCTATTATACGATTATTGCGCGAAACCAGGGCTCACGCTGCCATGCAGTTCACCCAGTGGGGATGCCGCCAAAGCCAGGGGATGAACGAACTGTTACGGCGGGCCTTGCGGGAAGAAGGATATCCCCTGCTCACGCTGGATGGCGATCACCTGGATCATAGCCACTATTCCGAAGAACAACTGCGCACGCGCATCGACGCATTCGCTGAAACCGTGAAGAATACCATGACGTGAAGGGCAGTGAGACGTGAGACGTAAGTCGTGAGTCGGATAAAGGCAGGGGAATTGGGGAAGGTGAGGCGGTGGAATTCCACTACTCCCTACTCCCCACTCCCTACTCACTGCATTCAGAGAGGAGAAAAAGACATGGATGGTCTGACAGCGGGTGTAGATATCGGTTCCCGTACCACGGCAGCCGTTCTCGCACTGGGCGGAAAGCTTGTGGGGTCAGCCTTGGTGGAAACAGGCACACAACCACAAGACGTGGGAAAAAAGGCGTTGCAGAAAGCTCTTTATGATTTTGGGGAAAAAGCTCCACGCAAAATGGTGACAACCGGTTATGGCCGTTTCCAATTTTCTTCCAGTGACACGGTGAGCGAAATAACCTGCCAGGCCAGGGGCTCAAGCCACCTTTTCCCTAAAGCGGCCATGGTGGTGGACATAGGAGGGCAAGACAGCAAGGTTATCCTGGTTCGGAAGGGGAAAGCGATTGATTTTGCTATGAACGATAAGTGCGCTGCCGGTACCGGACGCTTTCTCGAAATGATGGCTCAAGCCCTGGGAGTTTCTTTGCATGAGTTCATCGCTCTTGCAGGCAGGGGAAAAGAAGGAGTAAGGCTTTCATCAACCTGTGCGGTTTTTGCCGAGTCTGAATTGATTAGCCTGGTGGCAGCAGGGAAAAAACCGGAAGATATCGCCCGTGCGGTAGCCGGGGCGGTGGCCCGGCGGGTCATGGGTCTCATTAGGCGGGTTGGCCTGCAACGGCCCCTAGTCCTTACCGGAGGGGTGGCCCGTAATGCGGCTATAGTGGATGCTCTCTCCGCGGAGCTCGGCTTTACGCCCTTGGTTCCTACCGAACCCCAGCTTACCTGTGCCCTGGGGGCGGCGCTGATCGCTGCGCAGGGGTGAGATTTATCCCCCGAGGCGTGAAGCTTCCTCCTGCGCGATGCGGCACCAGTCGATGACGTTTTGTGGATTATGCCCGATAGTATGATTGTCCTTCATTATAACTTCAATCCTGCACCCCCTGGTTATTTCAAGTGCTTCCCGCAGCGAACGGCGAATGTGCTGGTGGTCTATTGAGGGGGTGGCAAGGTCAGTTGGGCTTGGTTTCAATGAAAAGACATAACGGCCTTCCAGCTTTTCCGCCATGCTTTCGAGGTCCGCCCAGGGAGAAACGGAGATGCGGCGCAGTCGGGGGAAACGCTTGACGATGTCCCATCGCTTATCCAGCGGTTCACAGCACCCGTAACAGTTGAGCCCGAAACGCTCGAGCAGTGGAAGCTGGTAGGGAAAGATGAACTCTTCGAACTGTTCGGGGGAAACGTAGGTGGTTTCCTGGCTTTCCGCGAAACCCCACATGTCAATGGTACGCACATGGCCGGAAAAATCCGGTTGCGGAAGCTCATGTGTCCAACCGAACCCTCCCGATCCCACATACGTTCCGTCGTTGTTGAGGCTCAATAATCCCTCTTTTTCAAGAAAATCAAGCTTTTTCATGTGGCCGTCCCGCAAAAAAGCCATGAGACGGTGAAGACCTTCGGGGTTATCGTACATGTCAATCATAATTTGTTCCAGCCCCCGCAGGTTAACCAGCGTCCAGGTCATGCCCAGCGTCCACCACCATACACTCTTCAACTTGACCTCGAGAAGGTTGTCGAAAACATCCTTTGCAAGCTCCATAAGCTGGTCGGTTTTTCCCCGGTCCACCGCAATATGCGGGTAGCGTAATTCATGTACTTGATCGTAACTCTTCAGGGGGGCTTCCCAACGGTATGACCCTCCTTCTTCACCTCCGATCTTTACCTCGTGCATACCCCAGTCGCTCTCTTCGAAAATACAGGAAACCGGAAAGACAGCTTCGCACACCCGGTCGTCGCCCATGGGTTCGGCCCAGAAGATCTCCTTCCGTAAGACCATTTCCCAGCGGCGGGCGAGTTCTCCTTCGCACTCCATGTGATTGGCAGTGATGATCTCGTTCCAGCCGTTTTCGGGATCACAAAAGACTACCGGCCGCACTTCTTCAAGGGCATTGAGGCTGTACCACAAATTTTTGCGGTCGTTTTCGGAAGATCGTGAGGCAAGTGTGGCCACTATTTCCGCCAACGTACGCAGCACGACTCGATCTTTCTCGCTTATCGTCAGGGAACCTATTTTACCGGCTTCCGTGCTGAGGGAAAAAACCGTTTGATCTGACACTTTATGCCCCCAATCTCAACCACTCAAGCGCCGTTTTTCCAGGTACATGCTGGAAAGAACCGAGAAAAGAATGACCAGCCCGAAGACTACGAAGGACCACTCGTAAGGAACCCTCATGGCGACCAGGCCATTGTCGATAGTTGCAATGGTCATGGCACCCAGGAAAATACCCCCCATGTTTCCTATGCCTCCGCGCAGCGAGGTTCCCCCTACCACGGCAGCAGCCACTCCGCGCAGCTCCCAGCCCTCTCCCGCGCGGCTGGTGAAAGTGGAAACTCGTGCAAGCTGCATGGTGGCTGCACAGGCACAGAGTATCCCCACCATGATGAAACACATGATCTTCACATGATTTGTGTTTATTCCCATGGCCCGGGATGCTTCCCGGTTGTCACCTGTTGCGTATATCCAGTTGCCGAAGCGATGGTAATGCAGCAGCACTCCCAGCAAAACGGCGACCACGACAAACCAGATAAACTGGACAGGAAAATACAAACCGATCACTCCGGTCATCGAGGAAACGAAAAGCGGATGTGCGGAAAAATCGATACTTTCGGTCGCTCCACCCGAGAGAAGCAAGGTGAATCCTCTCCAGAACATCATCATCCCTAAAGTGGTGACAAAAGAGGGAATTTGCCCCTTTACGGTGATGAGAGCATTGAGGAGACCCAAAAAAGCTCCCACGCCCAAGGTGATGAGGAAAGCCATAAAGGGATTCAACCCCGTCTGAAAGAGCTTGAGAAAAATATAGGAGGAAAATACAAGGAGAGACCCGATGGAGAGATCAAACTCTCCGCTGATCATCAATACTCCGATGGCCAGAAAAATCAGGCTGAACTCAGCTCCAAAGGTGAGAAGGGAGCGGATATTCGCCGGCCGGATAAAACGGTAATCTGAATAGATGGCAAATAATATGAAGAGAATGATAAGCACCACCAGGATACTGGTTGACTGTGCCAGCATGAACTTTTTCAAATAATTACGGTTGGCGGTGTTCACGCTCAGCGGACTCCTTTCGGTTAATCTCCGTGTTAATCGATGTCGACAATAGCACTTTCAATAACCAGCTCATTGAGTTTATCCAGGGTAACCTCTTCCTTGGTAACCTCACGCATAACTTTGCCCCTGGCCATAACAACGAAGCGCTCTGCGATGCTGAAGGCGTGGTAGATGTTGTGGGAGATGAACACAACAGAGATGCCTTCTTTTCGAAGCTGCTTGATAAACTCGAGTACTTCGCCTACTTCCTTGACGGAAAGAGCCACGGTGGGCTCGTCCAGGATAACCAGTTTGGCCTTGAAATGGAGGGCCCGTGCAATAGCCACCCCCTGCCGACCTCCGCCGGAAAGTGTGATCACGGGAAGGTCGGGAGAATCAAGGCGTAAGCCCAGGTTTGACAGTGCTTTCATGCTTTCTTCGTCCATGAGCTTCTTGTCGAGCATTCCCATTCCCTTGACGGGTTCGCGGCCCATAAAAACATTGCGCGCGATGCTCAGGTTCGGCGCCAGCGCCTGGTCTTGATAGACTGTTTCGATTCCTAACTTTTGAGCTTCGCGGGGTGAATTGATGCGGACTTTTTTCCCTTCAAAAATAATATCTCCTTTTTCCGCCTGGTGATAGCCGCAGAGAATTTTTATGAGTGTCGACTTACCGGCGCCGTTATCACCCAACAACCCTACGGTTTCTCCCTGCCTCACCTGAAAATCCACTCCCCGCACGGCATACACCCTGCCGAACCATTTGTGGATGTTGGTCATTTTGACCAGAAGGTCCGAATTGTTGTTTTCGTTACTCATTGCCAAGTTACCTCTTTTCCCGTCCAAGGGGATTGTTAATCATTCCCCTTGGTTACATGAGTTTTCTTTCCACGTAGGAATTGAGAAGCACAAACAATATGGTGGCCAACCCGATAAAGGCAGTTATGCCGAAGACCGGCACCCGCATGAGGATAAGCCCGTTATCCAGAATGGGGATGGTAAGTGCTCCCAGCACAATTCCTCCCATGGCGCCTATGCCCCCCCGCAAAGACACTCCACCCACCACGCAGGCGGCGATAGCCCGTAACTCAAAGCCTATACCCTGGGTTGCGGCAAATGAACCCAGGCGAACAGTCTGCAGGCCGCCGGAAAGCCCACAAAGCAGTCCCACAATGATAAAACAGATAATTTTTACCAGGTTGGTATTGATTCCCATGGCACGCGCGGCATCCCGGTTATCACCAGTAGCGAATATCCAGTTACCGAAGCGGTGAAAATGTAGGATGATTCCAAGAACAACACTGAAGATGATAAACCACACCGTCTGGATAGGGAAGAACTCCGCCACCGTACCGTTCATGGCTTGTTCGAAAAGCGAACCTCTCTCTACAAAGGGGCGAATATTCAAGGGCATCATGCGTGACCAGACAAAGAGCACCCCTCTCCAGAACATAAGCGTGGCAAGTGTCACGATAAAAGAAGGCATGTTGGTTTTGACCACAATAATACCATTGAGCAGCCCCAGCATTCCCCCTATACCTATGGCTACCAGCAAAGCCCAGAAAGGAGCGTATCCTCCCAGCATGAATTGAGCGAAAATATAGGAAGTGAAGGGAAGCACCGATGCAACCGAAAGATCGAATTCACCACTTATCATCAACATTCCAACCCCGAGAGCGATAATGCCCAGGTCCGGGAAAAGCTTCCCCAAAGCGGTGATATTTCGCTGACCGATGAATACGTGGTTACGCGTGAAAAGAGAAAAGATAACAACCAACGCAATAAATACAACCAAGGTGGTTGCTGAACGCTGGGCCAGGAAACTTCGGAATGATTTTACATTCATCTTTCTATTCTCGACCTCTTCCTTCATACCGAAGACCACTATGGCCTCCTGGTTGAAATGATGCACCCTGTTTTTTCATATTACCACAAAAGGAAAAAAGAAGAGGGCCATTGAAGGCGCCTCTTCTTTTTTTATGTGTTACCGGATGTGAAGCGGTGAAAGCTCCTCAATGAGTTCTATCTGATCAGGACCATCAATAAGGAATCCGCCGGTGTCGATGTTCGGCAAGAGACCGAATTCGTTATAGAGGTACAACACGTATACGGCAAAGTACCCTTGCAGGTATTGCTGCTGGTCGATGGTTGCGGTGATATACCCTTCCCG
>SKXZ01000189.1 GCA_007128145.1 Candidatus Nitricultor lacus
TCAGCAGACAGTTTACTCCATAGTATATTCCAAAAAAGCATCCGCCTGCAAAATTCCAACCCTCTTGATCAAGATTAAGCTGTTCTGCCGAAATGTAACAAAACTCAGATAATTATTATTCCTATTATTTTTATACCACTATACCGTCCGTCTCAGCCGTGTTTGAAAACCATCATCGTTCGACACACTACAAACCAATTTCGTCAGAAACTTTCCGCATACCTCCTATAACATCTGCAACCAGGTCCTTCAATTCGATCCCGAGCATATCAGCACCCTGTTCTATAACCTCTCGATTCACTCCTGCAGCAAATCCTTTTTGTTTCCACTTTTTCATCACCGATTTAGGTTCGAGATCCTTAATACTTTTTGAAGGTCTCACCAACGCACAAGCGGCAACCAGTCCTGTCAATTCATCCACGGCATAAAGAGTTTTTTCCAGCATGGTTTCCGGTTTTACTTCACTACAAAGACCCCACCCGTGAGCAACTACCGCTCGTATATATTCCTCCGGCCATCCTTTTTCTTCGAGTATCTCTTTCGATTTTTTACAATGCAAGTCAGGAAATTTCTCATAATCAAGATCATGAATCACTCCTATGATACCCCATTTTTCTTCATCTTCACCGTATTTGCGAGCCATGTATCTCATAACGGACTCAACGGCTAGGGCATGATGTATGAGCGAATGATCCTTATTGAACTCCTTCAGCAAAATCAAGGCATCCTCGCGAGTAGGTACTTTCTGTTCCATCTCTGTCCTCCCTGTCGCTTGTCTTCCTCATTCGGCAATTTTTGAAAAACCATTATTACAAGAAAAAACCTTTTGCGTCGGATCAAAGGTTCCCAGGATACTCTCTTTTTCTCTTTGTGTCACCAGGTGTACATTCTTGTGCTGAAGTTTATACTTCAAATTATCCCAAAGTTTTTTCACCATCCACTCTAATATATAGAGCGTCTGTTCGCAGTTCAAGATGTCAGGGCCGGTTACAGAGCCATTGAACATAAGGGCATTGTAAAAACACCCTCCTCCACAGATTGATATAGCCGGACATTCGAGGCACTCATCTTTAAAAAGCGGAGATATCCTACAGTATTTTTTATAATCCATCGAATCGGGAGAAAATTGATCAGCGGGCATATATGCCTCTCCAGGATATGCCAGGTATTCGCAAAATCCTAACCGCCCGTCCGGTAAAGCTACAATTTTTTGCCCACATCCAGCGCAATCCTTCCCTCTGTAATTTTCCGCAACAAAGGGACGGATACGCCGGTCTACCTGTTCGATGCATATCCCCTTTTCTTTGTATTGATAGAAGATATCAAGAAGCAGTGATGTCGCTTTTAAAGTGTCGACCTGAAAAGGGTTTTTGACACCTCCATGCAAAGGGTGAAAATTCGAACCTATGCTTATCCTTTCCGGCTCAAGCAAGCAGTACAATTCGTTGAGGGATTCGGAAAAGCTATGCACATTATGCCGGCCGATCTGCATCGAAATTCCCATCGAGCAACCGCTTTCCTTGGCTCGGAGATATCCTCTTACCGCCCTTTGGTATGATCCCACTCCATCGGATAATGGCCTTGCTTGGTTGTGTTCTTTTTCACCACCATCAATGGATACGATAACATTAACATCAAATCGGCCGAAAACCCGAGCTGTCTCGTCATCAATCATGGTACCGTTGGTAAACAGGGAGATTGAGCAATCGTTTTTTTGTTTTCCGTATTCAATTACCGCTTTGGTCACGGGAAGGTTACACAGGGGTTCTCCACCAAAAATCATGATTTCTTTGGTAGCAGCGGGATCACTCCATTCAAAAAAAAGATCGATGGCTTGTTTTGCCTGGGAAATTTCCATTGAAAGTGGATATATGTGTGATGGAGTATGTCTCAATGAACAGTAGCCACATCTGTTGTTGCAAGCGAAAGTCGGAATAATGGAGAGAACATGTATTTTTTGTCCACTGAACTTTTCTCGCTCTGTACTAACGATGTTTTCAAGTGCCATTTTTCCTTGGGATTGAAGATAGCACCTTCCAAAATCAGGGTTTTGAGAAAAAACCAATTGAAATGTTAAAGGATTGTATATTGCATAAGAACCATCAATTTCGCAGAGGAAGACGGAATGTTCTCTTTTTTGAAAAATTGTCATTACTTACGCACCCCATTTTTAGAAACACCTGTGATCAGTTCTCAATTGCGGTATTTTGCTCCAAAGTGTTCTGTTCGTTCACGCCAAAAAATTATGTCACATCCATAGGGAGCATTCAAGTTTCGCTACAATCACTTCATTGGGGAAATAGCCCTCATTTACCTGTCATCCTCTTGCGTGAGAACATATTTGTTGTATACTATTCTTATGGGTGAATTGGGTTCTTACATCAAAATCCTTCGTAAAAAGATGAATTTATCCTTGGGAGAAGTGGCAAAAGCTACTGGTTTCTCCCGTTCCTACATCTACTATATCGAAGAGGAGAAGAAAAAACCCAATCCAGCCCTTCTGCGTCAATTAGCAGAATTGTACCGTGTTCGACCAGCCGAATTGTTTATACGTGCCGGTTATCTCCCAGGACCTTTGTCAGAAAGCGCAGAAGAGAAACTTCGCTATCTGAGCCGCCAGTTTGAATCAACGTTTCTGGAAATTTTAGAAAATTTGAATGAAGAAGGAAGACGGGAGCTCGAGCAATATCTCGAGTATATTCATAGCAAAGAACGTTACCGCAAGGGGTAATATGGTGGCCGAGGTCCGTAAAACTGGTAATAA
>SKXZ01000155.1 GCA_007128145.1 Candidatus Nitricultor lacus
CCAAAAAGCGTTGCAAGGAGGGAGAAACCGGGCGAATCGCGGTATTTGCTAAAGCACTTCCCGGTAAGGGTAAAAATATGTGTGCATGGATTTGCCCCCCCCATATCTATTCCAATGACCAGTGTGGTATTGTCCACCCTTTTTTTCAACATTGCAACAGCACGAGCTGTAACTGATTCAGGACGCACTTCTGAAGGGAAAGAACCGAAAAAGATTCTTCCTTCAGGTCCTGCGATCTTCCGCAAGCGGTAAAGAAAATCATCAAGACGGTCAATTCCTCCCTTTTGCGGGTAAGAGAGCGCATCAGAGGTGATGAAGCGCAGGTCAAGTCTTTTTCCCCTCGAAGCCTTTTCCACGATATGCAGAACCGTGTCGGGATCACGCTCACGAACCTTGTGCCCGAAAAGCTTTCCGGTTTGGCAGAAAAGACAGTGGTGAGGGCAGCCGCGGGAAAGTTCGATTGGGCCGAATATGTTTAATGTGCTGGGGAAAGGAGGAAAAAAATTAAGATCTACAGCCTTTCCCCCACTTAATATTTGACAGGAAACGGGAAGCTTGTCCTCCTGGTAGGAACGAATGATACGGGGGAATAGCCTTTCACTTTCTCCGCGCACTAACCAGTGAGTGAGAGAACCCATGTCTCCTGGTTTGGCAGATACATGTGGACCTCCTATGCACATGAGAGCACGTTGGTTCACGGTATGCACTTTTTGCAGGAAATTCTTTATTTGATCTTTTTCTGGACTTGCGCATGAGACGGCGACCAGGGGACTGCGATAAACTTGAATAAGATCTATGATCTCATCCTCGCTACGGCACAAAACAACGGAAGGGAAGGAACCGGAGGACACTTCGAGGGAACCCAAAAGGGCATTCCACCCTGTACGGTGCTTTGAATTGTAGAGAATGAGAATGCATTTATCTTCGGAAAGGGCACACAACGTGAATCATTCTCTCCTTGTTTGACATATGGGTGAATTGTATCATGACGGCTGCTACCCGGCATACAGTCCGGTGTCCAGTGTTACTTCCCATGGGCGTTGTGGTATGATTATAAAGATTTCTCTCAGGAGGTGAAAAAGCGTGAATCTACGCATTTTTGATGGATGTGGTTGGGCGGTGAGTGAAGTTGGTTTTGGTGCATGGGCTATTGGAAGCGGCTGGGGATCGGTATCAGACGAAGATGCCTTGAATGCATTACGGAAGGCTTTGGATGAGGGAATGAACTTTATAGACACGGCTGATGTCTACGGTGATGGACGAAGCGAAAGTTTGATTTCCCAGGTTTTGGAAGAAAGAAAAAAAGACATTGTGGTAGCCACCAAGGCTGGTAGGCGTCTTTCCCCTCATACAACAGAAGGATACAATCGTGATAATCTGACAGCTTTTGTTGAACGCAGCCTGAAAAATCTCAAAGTTGAAACTATTGACCTTTTGCAGCTTCATTGTCCTCCAAGGGAAGTCTATTATCGACCCGAGGTTTTTGGAATTCTTGATGATTTAGTTGTTGAAGGGAAAATTCGCTATTACGGTGTCAGTGTGGAAAAGGTGGAAGAAGGACTAAAGGCTATTGAATTTCCGGGTGTGAGGAGTGTACAAATAATATTTAATATGTTTCGGCAGCGGCCCGCGGAATTGTTTTTTCATGAATGTATAGAAAAAAACGTGGCGGTGATTGCCCGGGTTCCTCTTGCTTCGGGTTTGTTGACGGGGAAGATGACTCCTCAAACAGAATTCCAACCGGATGATCATAGGTTTTTCAACCGGGAAGGCCAATCGTTTGACCGGGGGGAAACATTCTCCGGCGTAGAATACGAAAAGGGTTTGCAGGCTGTCGAGAAATTGAAAGCTATTAAGCCGGAAGGATATACTATGGCGCAATTTGCTCTTAAATGGATTCTCATGTTTCCTCAGGTTACTACTGTGATTCCTGGTGCAAAAAATCCCTCCCAAGCGTCTGAAAACGCTCGTACAAGTCAATTACCCCCTTTAACGGAGGAAGTGATGGCTGAAGTGGAGGAGATATATGAGGATTTTATTTTTGATGATGTACATCACTTGTGGTGAAGCATAAAATGGTCGTGCAGAAGGTAACCCAATAATGGATGAGCGAAGAGAAAAGCAGGAACTCGAAAAACCCCTCAGGGAAGCGAGGAAACTTCATCCTTTCTATCGTGGGAAAATAGAGGTTACATTGAAATGTCCAGTGCGGAATTACGATGATTTCGCGATTTGGTATACTCCCGGGGTGGCAGAGGTGTGCCGTGTAATTGCCGATGATCCGGAGGAATCTTTCCGTCAAACCGGCAGATGGAATACCGTAGCAGTGGTTACCGATGGATCACGGGTGTTGGGTCTGGGAAACATAGGCCCGGAAGCTGCCTTACCTGTAATGGAAGGGAAGGCGTTGCTCTTCCGCTATTTGGGAGGAGTGGATGCCTGGCCTTTATGTCTTCGTTGTGAATCTCCCGATGACCTCATTTCCACGATAAAGGCTATTCAGCCTGGATTTGGTGGCATCAATCTCGAGGATATATCACAACCTGATTGTTTCCATGTTTTAGAACGTTTACAAAACGAATGTGAGATTCCGGTTTGGCATGATGATCAGCAGGGAACTGCGCTGGTTACGGTAGCTGGTTTATTCGGAGCGCTTGAAGTGGTCAACAAAGGGCTTGATACCATACGGGTTGCCTTGGTTGGAGCCGGAGCATCAAACGTTCGTATTGCGCATTTACTGATGCAGGCCGGAG
>SKXZ01000127.1 GCA_007128145.1 Candidatus Nitricultor lacus
AAAATAAAAAAGAAAAGTTATAATACCGGGGTGGTTCCGGTTGAAGCCAGAGCAGGAGGGAATGTCAATGCCTATATATGAATACCAATGCCGGGAATGTGGGAATGTTTTTGAGGAACTGCAGTCTATGAGTGATCAATCCCTCTGCCGTTGCCCCTCGTGTGATGGTCCGGTAAAGAGGCTTATTTCAAAAAGTGTGGGTTTGGTGTTCAAGGGAAGCGGGTTTTACGTCAACGATTACCGCTCTGCTCCCGGTGATTCATCTTCTTCATCGAAGTGCGGGAGTTGTTCTACCTCAAACTGCTCCACCTGTGGAAGCAGCGGGAACGGAGCGAAAAAGGGGAAAACCGATTCCACTACAAAAGCGGGGTAATGTATGAATGTAATTGGCTATCTTATGATTATCGCTATTCTGATTCCAGTTGCAGTTCTGTGGAGTATAAAAAGAAGTAAAAACGCTGTTTCGGTATCCGAATACTGGCAAAAGAAAGAAGAAGAATACCAGGAAAAAAAAGTTCTTTCCGCTTTTTCCCGTTATTTGGGAGGCCATCCCCGTTTTGATCACAAAACGGAAGGCCTCCTTTTTTTGATGACCAAAAGCCTGTGGTTTGAAAACTTCGAGAAAGGACCGAATATCTTCGGTTTCAGCGCTGCGTTTGAGAAGGTTCTCATCCGTCTTCCTCTCTCCCGGGTAGGTAATGTGCGTGCTATGTCCGAGGCGGACCTGGTGGAAAAAGGGATTGTCAGTAACTCGCTGAATACCCGCCGTATCAACCGGAAACCGGAATACCTGGCGGTTGACTTTCAGGATGAGTGGGGCGTGGAGGGTACCATGTATTTCGATACCATGGTTGATGTCTCCACTTGGCTTACACAGCTCGATAATACCCGCCGTGATTACGTACCATCTGAAGAAGAATCCACAGTGGGAGCCTGCCCCAAATGCGGTAAAAAGATCAACCCCGATTTTAAGCTCTGCCCCTACTGCGGCTGCAACCTCTGATCTTTCTTCATTTATTATCGAGCCGCTTCACGGCAATGTCTGAGTAGTGACCACAACATGTACAGGAGGAGAAAAGCCAGTGCAAGGGTTTCGAGTCGGACACATCACGGATTTAGAGCTTGTCACCGGTTGTACGGTGTTTCTTTTTGAAGAAAAAAACCGTGCGATTGCTTCAATACGTGGTGGAGCTCCGGGGAGTCGGGAATTGGGCACGCTGGCTCCCGGTAACCTGGTAGAAGGGGTAAACGCAGTGGTATGGAGTGGTGGAAGTGCCCCGGGGTTAGCCACCTGTGACGGAGTGAGTACATACCTGCAGGAAAAGGGAGAAGGGTTTTCCACGCGGGGAGGATCGATTCCGATTGTAGCGGGAGCTGTGATATATGATTTAGAAGCAGGCGAACCTGTATCTCCCACCGCCGAATGGGGGTACCGCTCGTGTTTAGCCGCTTCCCATACGCCACTGCAGGGTTCAGTTGGTGCCGGGAGCGGGGCGGTGGTGGGAAAGTACCGGGGAATGGATAAAGCGGTAAAGGGAGGTTTCGGTCATTCGAATGCTCGCTTGCGTGGCAAGGAAGTGGATTTTTTTGTGGTGACCAACGCCATGGGGGACATCTATCATCCGGTTAGCGGGGAACTGCTGGCCGGAAGCCTTCATGGAGAAAGTATGCGCGGATTTTTCAACGGCTTTCTCTCGACCTCGAAATTTTCTTTTCATACTACTCTTACCCTGGGCATACTCCATTTTTCACTGAGCCGGGAGGATTTATCGGCTCTTGCCGGAGTGGTCCATTCGGCTTTGGCCACATCTATCCGCCCCTATGGGACGCTGTATGACGGAGATGTGGTGATACTCGTTTCACGGGGGAGGGGACAGTGTTCATATTTTTCACAATTACGGCTGATTTATCAAGCGGTGGGGCAGGCAGTGGTGAATTCTGTGGAAAATGCAATAGCTGCCGGGGGTATTCCTTCCCGAAGTGATATAATACAGCAGGCAAATACGTAAAGGGAAACTCTCGTCTAACCCGTTTGCCCGTTTTACTGGAAAGGTTTTTCAGGTATCAAGCAGTTCCGCCGACCCCAAGGGGCGGTGAGACGTGTATGGTGAGAAAAACAGTAACGTCCGGTATCCTGTCTGGAATCGGAACGGAGGTGATGATACGGATGCTCTTTTCCACCAGGAAGCTTGTCATGACCGCTGTTCTGGCAGCGGTGTCGATTGTTCTTGCTTTAACGCCGGCCGGACTCATCCCGGTACCGAATATAGCCGGCTCGGCTACGACTGTGCATATTCCCACCATAGTGGGTGGGATTATAGGAGGGCCGTTAGTAGGTGCAATACTCGGTTTGGTGCTTGCTTTCGCAACAATCCCGTTTTTTCTTGCCCTGGGAGTGAATCTTCTTGCCTGTTTCCTTCCCCGGATATTTATCGGGGTGGCAGCTTACTTCATATGGACAAAAAGCGGGAAAAGTGATACATCGGTCGTTTTAGGAGCACTGGGCGGCACCGCAGTCAACACCTATGGCGTGTTGGGGTTAGCCCTGGCCTTTCAAGACCTCACATGGGAAGTGGTGGCACCGGTGATTGCCTTAAACGGTACTCTTGAGCTCATTCTTTCAGCGGTGATCGTGTTGCCGGTGATCCGGCTTCTCTACAGGCATGGGAGGTCTGCCTAGTGTTATTAGCGCTTGATGTAGGTAATACACACACCACTTTCGGGGTATTTGAGGGAACCACTTT
>SKXZ01000024.1 GCA_007128145.1 Candidatus Nitricultor lacus
AAACCGACAAACAGTGCCAGGAAAAATATTCCATAACACATTAAAGCAATATTGGCTATAACCCCAAAGGATCCATAGTAAATGAACATAAAAATAAAAACCAATACTATGCCTATTATAATCGCGAGCATTCCGGCATTCACGGAATCTCTTCCCAAGGTGGGATCCACCGTGCGATTTTCCATTAGATCAAGCGGAACAGGCAAGGCACCGGCACGAAGCAAAAGAGCGAGGTTTTGCGCCTCTTGAAGGGTAAACCTTCCCGTAATCTGGGCTTCGCCCCTGGTAATGGGCTCCTGTACCACCGGACTGGAAATCATCTCACCATCTAGATAGATCTCTAGCGGCTTGCCAACATTCGCTGTTGTTGCAGCAGCAAACAAGCTCGCTCCTTCAGAATCAAAATTGATCGCTATTGAAGGACGTCCAAAGCTGTCATACTGCACCTGGGCATTTCGCAGGTGGGCACCGGTAAGCAAAGTATCCCCGTTTTCATCTTTAAATTCCAATAAGGCGGTTTGTCCTATGATTTCTACAGCACGCTCCGGATCGGTGATTCCCGGAAGTTGCACCAGTATCCTGCGGTCTCCCTGTCTTGCGATTATTGGTTCTGAAACACCTAATTGGTCAACCCGGTTACGAATTACTTCCACAGCCCTGCGAACCGCATCATCATCAACAGGAGCTTCGGGAGAATCAATCGCTTCCATGACGATGTGCGATCCTCCCATCAAATCCAAACCTAAATTAACTCTTTCTCCTAAAGGGAAAATAACCACCAGAGAGACTGCTACCAAGGCCACAGTTACCAGGAGCCGCCACGGCAAATGCCTCCTCCTCAAATTACTCTTCCTCCTTTATGAAAAAATAATCATTCATAATTCCTTCATTATTTCTTGTTTGATACAGCGGACTTAGAGAATTCCATCTCCACATCTTTCGACACTTGCACGGTGATGGTTTCCTCACCAACCTTGGTTACTCGTCCGTGTATTCCGCCAGCCGTAACGACAACATCTCCAACTTTCAAGCTTCCCCAAAGCTCCCTCTGGGCCTTTTGACGTTGTTGCTGTGGCCGAATGAGCAAAAAATAGAAAATGATAATAATAAAAATCAAAGGGAGAAGCTGGGTGAAGGCTCCCGGTTGTTGCGTTGGGGCTGCAGGAGCTTCTTGAGCGTGAGCGACAGATATAAATAAATTGGACAAAAAGAAACTCATGGATAACACTCCTTTCACGTGGTTTTCGGTAATTATTGGTTTTCCCAGCGGGCCAAAAACTCTTTGCTGAATTCGATAAACGAACCCAATCGTATGGCTTGCCGAATTTTTCCCATTAACTCTAACATAAAATATATATTATGTATAGTAGCGAGTTCCGCTCCCAATATTTCGTCCGCCTTGAAAAGATGCCGCAGGTACGCCCGTGAGAAATTCCTGCATGTGTAGCAGCCACACTCAGGATCAAGGGGAGAAAAATCATAGGTAAACTCTTCACGACGGATATTCAATCGCCCCTGAAGCGTTAACAGCGAAGCGTTACGGGCATTTCTGGTGGGCATCACGCAATCGAACATATCCACTCCCCTCCCCACCGCCTCCAACACGCAATCCGGCGAGCCAACCCCCATCAGGTAACGCGGTTTTTGAGAGGGGAGATGCGGAACGGTTGCTTCAATCATTTCGTACATAACCGGCTTTGGTTCTCCCACACTCAAACCTCCTATTGCGTAACCATCGAATTCCATATCCGAAAGTCGCTTCGCCGACTCTGAACGAAGATCTTCTTGCATTCCTCCTTGCACGATCCCGAACAGCATTTGCCGTCTTTGCGAATTAAAAGCATTTTTACACTCTTGCGCCCATCTCAAGGATCTTTCGGCAGCTATTCTTTCCTGGTGCGGAGTGGCTGGATAACCAACGCATTGGTCAAAAGCCATGATAATATCCGCTCCCAAATCCTGCTGCAGGCGTATCGATCCGGTTGGTGTAAAAAAATGATATGAACCGTCAATGTGAGAACGGAATGCGACTCCCTCGTCACTTATTCGTGTGAGGCCGGCCAGGCTGAACACTTGATATCCACCGGAGTCTGTAAGCAAAGCACGGTCCCATGATGTAAAGCGATGTAAGCCCCCCGCTCCCCGTATCACTTTCACACCTGGACGCAAATGAAGATGGTATGAATTGCAAAGAAATATCGACACACCCAATTCTTTTAACCTGTCTGGAGGACATGCTTTCACTGTCGCCTGTGTCCCGACTGGCATAAACACAGGAGTATCAATAACGCCGTGATCCGTGCACAAGCGTCCTAATCTTGCAGAACCATTCTTTTTTCTATGCATATCAAGACCTTCGAAACGTTGCAAAAAGATGCCTCCCCTGTAAATGCAGTGAGTAGAGAGTAGGGAGTCGTGAGTAGTGGAAAAATCCAGGAACAGAAAACTGCATTCCACCCTTCTCTCAATAATATTCTGACTGCTGAATATTTTTCTCTCATGTAATCAACATCGCGTCTCCGAAACTGTAAAAGCGGTATGCATTCTTCACAGCCTCCATATAGGCATTTTTCATGAATCGCTTACCGCCAAAAGCGCAGACCAGTATAAACAGGGTGGAACGGGGAAGATGGAAGTTGGTTATCAATGCATCGATTGCCTGGAACTGGAATCCCGGTGTAATGAAAAGGTCTGTTTCTCCTTCACATGGAACCAATGAATCA
>SKXZ01000182.1 GCA_007128145.1 Candidatus Nitricultor lacus
AGTGCCAGCGCGAACTGGAAGCCCAGGTAGAGGTGGCACGGGCTGAAATGGGTTTATAAGGAGTATGAGCTTTAATTTGTGCCGGAGGGGGATATCCCCCTCCGGCAGTGTGTGATGGGGCCTTCTCTGGTTGACTTGCTCAAGGCTCATGATATAATGTTTTTGTTAATGCATGAAAAATATTTCATTCACTACGGTACACAATATGAAAAAAAGATACAACAATATCGCGCGATTCTCTTCGCAGGATACCAACAAGAATTCCACGAAAGCAAGGAATTGAGTTTTAGTGGATAAGTTCTAGTGAATAATATGAATGGCCAACCACAGGCAGAAACATGAGAAATAGTTCAGTATGTTTTTAAGTGACTTGGGTAGACGGTAAACATATTTTTTTATTGTGAAATATATTCATGGAAAGTCGTTATGCTGAAACGCACCGTATGGGTTAAAGATACGCAGTAGGTTTTTATTTTTAGCCTGAGGAAACAATGGTTTAAGGGGGAAATGGTATGCCCGCTCACAATCAGGATATTCCTGTCGAGCCAACACAAAAGAAACCACTCGATAACGTTTCAGAGGGAGAACGTAAGGGAAAGAAAAAGTTCAGCATCAGCCGCTCGGAATCTTGGATTGCCTTTTTGTTTCTCCTGCCCGCAATACTCCACTTCGGTTTGTTCAAGTATTATCCTACTATTTATTCATTTCTCCTCAGTCTTTACAGGGGTCGACTGGTTGAACCCTTCGACCGCTATGTAGGCCTGCAGCATTATCAGTACCTGGTGGGTTCCAGCTATTTCTGGCAGGGGATTTCCAACGTTATTGTCTATTCTATCTGGCGAGTCCCTATTGGCGCCATTTTATCGCTCGCGCTCGCACTTTTACTGGTACAGAACTACCGGGGGAGGACGTTTTTCCGGGTCGCCTGGTATATACCCTGTGTAATTTCACTGGTTGCTCAGGTCCAGATATTCGTGTGGTTGTACGAACCGCGCTACGGCTTATTAAATTTTCTCTTATCTCGAGCAGGTATCGCTCCGGTCAACTGGTTGTATCATCCTGACACCGCCATGTTTTCCTTGATTCTTTTGGGTTGGTGGGGCGCCGTTCCTTTTGCCATGGTTATCTACATGGCTGCCCTGGGGACCATACCCACAGAACTCTATGAAGCTGCCGAAATCGATGGAGCCGGGGTTTGGAGCCGTTTTTGGCGGATAACCCTCCCCATGCTCATGCCTACCACGTTTTTCGTTCTGATTACCCAAACCATTTTGGCCATGAATCTATTTGAACCCATATATCTTATGACCGGGGGGGGACCCATGGGTTCAACCACCATGCCGGGGTACCAGATATATGAGGCGGCATTCGAGTTCAACATGTGGGGACGGGCTTCGGCTGTCGCGGTTATCTTTTTCTTCATAATACTGGCTTTTACCTACTTGCAGTACAAGGGCGTACCGGAAAGTTATACCTGATGGAATTTTGGTATCGGCTGGTTCCGGAAAAGAGCTTTGTACGCGTGCAATTTAGAGGGGAGGAAACTTTATATGAATAACGGAATTATCAAAAGATCGAGAACAAAAAGTGGAGGGATCCATTTAAAAGGGGTCGGGTTATATATCCTTTGGCTGGTAACCTGCATTGTCGTGACTGTCATTCTTGTCGGCCCGGTTTTCTGGATGGTACGTACCTCTTTCATGCATCCTTTAGAAATACGCGAGTGGCCTCCCCGCTTGTTCCCATCAAGTATTACCTTTGAAAATTACCAGAACGCCTGGGCGCTCATGAACTGGCCGAGGCTTTTCTACAACAGTGTCCTGGTTACCATAACAGCTACCGTGGGCCTGCTCATCCTCAGCTCATTAGCCGCTTTCGCTTTCGCTTACCTGAGATTCCCGATGAAAAATTTTCTTTTTATTACCCTTGTTTTAGCCACTATGATTGTTCCCATGCAGGTTGATCTTATCCCCCGATTTTTGATGATGGCACAGTGGGGCCTGGTGGGAACCTATATTCCGGTTATTCTGCTTGCCCTGATACATGGTTTTCAAATCTTCCTGTACCGGCAGTTTTTCCAGGGGTTACCGAAAGATCTCTTTGATGCCGCGAAAGTCGATGGTGCCGGCTACTTCCGTATGTACTGGAAAATCGCCATGCCGCTAGCCTGGCCGGCTACGGCAACGCTGTTCATTTTTTCGTTTCTATTGCGCTGGAATGATTTTCTCTATCCACTGATTTATCTTACCCAGGAAAGGTTGTATACCGTTCAACTGGGCCTGGCCTTTTTTCAGAGAGAGGCGGCCTTACCGGTCGGTCCCCTTATGGCGGCTTCGACATACGTAGCTCTTCCAACCATCATGGTGTTTCTCGTTTTCCAGCGCTACTTTGTCAAGGGCATAGTCATGACGGGGATGAAAGGATAATGAAAAGGGAGGTGGTGTAAGGAGTTTATGTAATTATGTGCTGATTTGGAATGGATGTGTACGATGGTTTTTCTTGGTGTTCCCGAACAACAATACAATGATTACGGAGGTGCTGAAATGAAAAGAGGGGACAAGGCAACCCTTGTTGCCGGTTTAACATTGGTATTTCTCCTTGTTGCCGGATCAATTGTGTGGGCGGATACGATCGAGCTTGACTTTTGGTTTTCCGCACCCAGCAGGCAAGTAGAATTCATGGAAGAAGCTGTCGCTGAGTATAATGAACTCAATCCCCACGTACGCATTAACCTGGTAGAGACGCCCCCGGGCTATGAGCGTATCGCCACTGCTTTAGCCGCGGGTATGGGACCTGACCTTTTCTGGTTCAACCAGAACATACCCTGGTTTTTTGGAATCGAAACCGTCTATCCCATTAATGATTTTGTGAAGGACCCGGAAATCGGAGTCGATCCGGAAAGTGTATTCCCCTGGGCACACAGATCAGTTCACTACGGCGGCGTGGTCCAGGCGCTTCCTGTGTATGGCTATCCCGGAACCCTGATTTACAACCGGCAAATGTTTGCTGAAGCAGGTCTCAGTGACGATGATGCGCCGGGAACGTGGGAAGAAGTAACCGAACTTGCTCTCAAGTTTACCGAATGGGTGGAAGGGCGCCCGGAACAATGGGGCATGACTAATGTCTCCGTTGACTGGCATCTGCAGGAGATTCTGCTCAGCAACAGCGGTGACTGGGTTGATGATGAACTCACCCGCTATATTGATGACCCCGCAAAATTGATTGAGGGGCTGCAGTGGTGGCATGACATGATCCATGTCCACGAAGTCATGCCCGTGCCCCGCGGTGTGACCTGGGTAGGAGCTCCCTATCTCCATGCCGGGCACGAGTCATTCATTCAGGAAGAAGCTGCAATGGCAGGGTTTGTCGGTGAAATTTCTTTCGGCGTACACGCGGCCGCTACCATGATTGCTGAAAACCCCGATCTTGATCTCGGTGCTGTTTTATCCCCCCTGGGTCCGAGTTCCGATGGAACCCGCAAGATCAGCACCGGTTACGGTGGAATTCATGTCATGGCAGACACCGCAGATCCACTTGAATCCTACCTTTTTGCCAAGTGGTTTTTCGAAGAAAAGTCCCTGGATTATGTATTGACCATGCCGGGTGCGGTACCAGCCAATGTTGCGGGTATAGAACATCCAGTATATATGGAAGATCCCCTGGTGAACCGCCAGGTACTCGAGATCGGAGATGGAATACTGCGCAACTTCCACGTTTTCCCCGGCAGACTCGATGTCCGCTCTGAAGAGCCAACCATGGCTGAAAGCGTTGTACTCGGCATCGCAACCCCCGAAGAAGCGGTAGAAACATTCCTGCAACATGCCGAAGAAGTATTCGCGCTTTACAGGGAAGAACTTGATGAGTTTAAAGAAGCTCACGTAATAGTGTGGTAGCGTTGTGGTAGTGTTCAACTAACCGGCCGGGTCTTGCACACGGCCGGTTTGTTCTCTTTTTTTCTGCTTGACAAAGTGTCTCTATAGATATACAATTGTTCTGTCTGTGAAATATATTTCACTTTTTTCCAGGCTTTATCGTATACGTCTTACCTCTTGAGTTCATTCTTAACGGAGTTATTTTCTGTATTTGTCCTAATGTAAAAAGTGTATCCTGTTTCACTATTACTGCTATTGCACACACCGAACAGGGAGGATAGACAATGGCGGACCTCGAAAACGACCTGATGGTCAGGGTTGCATGGCTTCATTATATAGAAGGGTACGCTCAGACGAAAATCTCTGACCTGCTGAACCTGTCACGCCCCAAGGTGACCCGGCTTTTAGGGCGTGCCCGGGAAAAGGGAATGGTACGCTTTATTATCGAATCACCTCATGTCAATTGCCTCTCGGTGGAAAAAAAACTCAAGGGAACCTTCTCTCTTACTGACGCCGTGGTGGTTCCCTCCGGGAAAGACGAGGAGCGCAACAACCACAACATAGGAGAAGGCGGCGCTCTGTATCTCACCAAAAAGATCGGTAGTGGGGACCTGGTGGGAATCAGTTGGGGAAGAACGCTGCGGGCACTTGCTGATTCTATCCGCCCCCGTGAGAGTGTACGGGGAGTCAAATTCGTGAGCCTGGCCGGTGGGCTTACGGTCTCAGCTTTCATGAACCCTTTTAACATCGGTGAAAAACTGGCCTCCCTTTTCCATGGGCAGTGTTATTACATCCACGCGCCGGAAGTGGTGGAATCCCCCGAAACACGGGAGTTTTACCTTGCGGAAAAAGTGAACCGCAAGACCATGGAAATGGCTCTTCAGGCTCACTATTCCATTGTGGGTATCGGTGTGGCGGATTTCCAGAAATCCACCTACATCCAGGCCGGATTCATCGATCCCCAGGACATGGAGATCATTATTCAGCAAGGCGGCGTGGGAGACATCCTTGGCCAATACTTCGATTCTCAAGGGCAACCATTGGATATCGAACTCCACCGGAGGACCATCGCGGTTTCACTCGACCAGTTGAGAAATATGCCCAATGTCGTGGGTCTGGCTGGTGGAAATCACAAGATCGACGCCATCCTCGGGGCGCTGCGTGGAGGGTACATAAAGGTTTTGGTAACAGATGAAGCTACTGCACACAGCCTGATACATGAATACGATAAAACAGCTGGAGAAAGGAGTGCCATGTGATGAAGGCGCTGGTATTTTTGGAGCCGGAAAAAATGGAAATACGCGACGTCCCCCTTCCGAAATGTCCTCCCGGAGGGTTGCTCATCGAGGTTAAAGCGTGCGGTTTTTGCGGATCGGACATGAGAACGTATAAAAGCGGCCACCGGCGTGTAACTCCCCCTTGGATTATCGGGCACGAAGTTGCCGGGGTGGTGCGTGAAGTGGGAGATGGGCAGAACCGTTTCAAGGAGGGTGACAGGGTAGCGGTTTCTCCGCCTGTATATTGCGGGAAGTGCTGGTACTGCCGGCGAGGTATATTTTATCTTTGCATCAACCAGCGTGAGCTCGCCCAGCACTGGCCCGGTGGGTTTGCCGAGTTCCAGGCCATTCCACCGGAGGCGCTCGCTTTCGGTAACGTGGCCTCTATACCGGAAGGGCTTTCTTTTGAAGAGGCCGCCATTTCAGAACCTGCCGGGTCTGTGATCAACTCCCAGGAAATGGCGGATGTTGGCTTGGAGGATACGGTGGTGGTGATCGGGGCGGGACCTATCGGGTGTTTCCACGTGGAGACGGCCCGAGCCCGGGGATCTGCCCTTGTTATGGTAGTTGACGTATTGGAGGAGAGGCTCGAGCTCGCCCGCCGTTTCAATCCGGATCATTTGGTGAAGAGCAAACCCGATTCTTCGCACGTGGAAAAAATAATTGAACTGACCAATGATATGGGCGCAAGTGTGATCGTGGTGGCGTGTCCCGCACCGGAAGCCCAGCAGGAGGCGCTCCGCATGGCCGCAAAGGGAGGCCGGATCATCCTGTTCGGAGGTCTCCCCAAGGATAAAAGCGAGGTGGCGCTTGACGCGAACATCATTCACTATGAGGGACTCCACCTCATCGGCGCTACTTCCTTTTCTCCCAAGCACCAGGAAATCGCGCTTTCTCTCATATCGAGCGGAAGGATTCATGCCAGTGAGTACATTACCCACGACCTCCCTCTTGAACGTTTTCAAGAGGGCATTGATGCTCTACTGGCTGGAACCGCGCTTAAAGTGGTGTTTCGGCCTTGAAAAACGTACAACCCCTCGTTTCAGTTTCCCTGGCATGTGCGGATTTCGGACACCTGTCCGACGTGATCGCAGAACTCGATAAAGCAGGAGTCGGTTTGTATCATTTTGACGTGGTAGACGGACGTTTCTCTCCAACTTTTATCATGGGCCCGGCAATTCTCGCTTCCCTGCGGCAGTACACCAAGACCCCGTTTGAGGCGCACTTGGCCTGCTGGGAGCCCGAGAAATTTATTGACCAGTTCGCAGAGGCGGGGGCGGATTATTTCGCCTTTCACCTGGAAGCAACAAAAGACCCCGTGCGCACCGCTTCTCTTGTGCGCGAGAGAGGGATGCGTCCGGTTCTGGCCCTGCGCCCGGAAACACCCGCAGAAGAGGTGACGGAGAAAACCATAAAAGAAGTGGATATGATATTGGTTCTTACCGTGCATCCCGGCTTTGCCGGACAAACTTTTCTGCCGGAGGTCCTGGAAAAGCTGGAAAAGCTTTCCCGGGCAACCGCCCGCTTTAACCCTGATTGCCTCCTGGAAGCGGATGGAAACATACATGAAAAGACCATTCCGGAGGTGACAAAACGAGGTGCCCGTGTGTTGATCGGGGGAACCTCCGGTCTTTTCCGCCCAGACCGATCACTTTCTGAATCAGTAAAGATTATGAAAAAAGCAGCTCTATAAACCATAACATATAAAGGAGATGATACCATGAGTATGACTTTTGCGCTTATAGTGGGAAACCGTGACTTTTTCCCGGATCGATTGGCCAAGGAAGGCAGAGAAGAAATGCTTGAATTACTGGGTGGAGAGGGCTTTCGCGTTGTTTGCCCCACACCGGAAGATACAAACTTCGGGACGGTGGAGACCTGGGAAGAAGCGAAAAAATGCGCTGAACTCTTTAAAGAACACAAGGAAGAGATTGACGGTGTGATAGTCACCCTTCCGAATTTTGGAGACGAAAAAGGGGTAGCCAATACCCTTCGTCTTTCAGGTCTTGACGTTCCCGTGTTGGTGCATGCCTATCCCGACCGCCTGGTTGCCCTTGACGTGGCCAATCGGCGGGACAGCTTTTGCGGGAAAATTTCGGTATGCAACAACCTTATCCAGTATGGTATTCCCTTCTCTCTCACCCGGGAACATACCGTGAGCCCGCGGGAAAAAAGTTTTCAAGCAGACCTTCACTGGTTCGCATCAGTGTGCCGCCTGATGAGCGGCTTGAAAAACCTACGGTTGGGGGCAGTTGGCGCACGTCCGGCGGCTTTCAATACGGTCCGTTTTTCAGAAAAAATTCTTGAATCATACGGCATATCGGTGGAAACGATCGACCTGTCAGAAATATTCGCAAGCATGGATAAGCTTGCTGATGCTGATCCGGCCGTGCAAAAGAAGGTTGATGAAATCAAGTCATACTGTGACACCTCACATGTACCGGATGAGAAAGTTACTGTCATTGCCAAATTCGCATTGGTAGTCGAAGGATGGATGGAGGAAAATGATCTGTCCGCAACCGCCGTACAGTGCTGGAGTTCCTTAGAGCGCAACCTTGGAATTATGCCCTGCACGGCCATGAGCATGATGAGCGAGAAGTTTCTTCCCTCAGCCTGTGAGGTGGATATCATGGGGGTTTTAGCCATGTACGCTTTACAAAAGGCTTCCCAATCACCCTCGGCTCTCGTTGACTGGAACAACAACTACGGAGATGACCCTGACCGCTGCGTGCTCTTCCACTGCGGAAATTACGCCAAATCCATCTTTGAATCGGTGGAAATGGGCTACGGTGACGTCATCAGTACCAGCGTGGGAAAAGAAAATGCCTACGGCTCCTGTACGGGGAGAATCAAGGAAGGACCTCTGACATACGCGCGTTTCACCACAGATGATGCCACCGGCATGTTGCGCTCCTATGTCGGAGAGGCCGATCTCACAAGAGATCCCCTGGATACCTTCGGGGGGAGAGGAGTGGCCCACATTCCCCGCATGCAGGATCTTTTCCAGTTCATTTGCCGCCAGGGATTCGAACATCATGTCGCGATCAACCGCTCCCATGTAGCAGGCGTATTCAGGGAGGCGGTGGAGACGTACCTGGGGGCGGAGTGTTATTTACACTGTTAATAAAGGGTGTTTGAAGGATACCAGAATATAAAGATAAGTGTTGGATAAATATTATAAAGAGAGGAGGCTGCGCAGAAGGTAAGTCCTGACAAAAGGAACATTTCTTAATACCAAGGAGGCTTTAAGACACATGAGTACAAACTTTTTAAAAACAGCAATACTCGTTGTATTTGTTATGGGTGTATTTTTCGCTACTCCTGCTTTTGCCGATGCGGTTTTCGATCAGGGAGCTCTGATTCGGGAGATTGAGGAACCATTAACGTTTGTGTTTATCCCCAAACTTGTGCATCCCTGGTATGACGTAGCAAAAGAGGGCGCAGAGGTGGCCATCGAGGAGTTTGCTCAGCTGGGTATTGAAATTGAGATGATCTGGGACTCACCGCCCATACCGGAAATCACAGACCACATGAGGCGGATTGAAACAAACATTGCGAGAAGACCTGATGGATTGGCAATTGCCTGCTTGGATCCCGCTTCGAATACCCAGATTATTAACGACGCAGTCAACGCAGGCCTCAACGTGGTTACTTTTGATACAGACGCACCAGAAAGCTTACGGAAAGTCTATATCGGCCACAATAAAGACTTTCAGGATGGGTATGACTTGGCAGTATATTTAGCCGAGCTGATAGATTACGAAGGAGAGGTTGCTGTATTAAGTGGAACCCTGAGCGCTCCAAATCACGTTGGGAGGGTTGATGGTTTCAGGGCAGCGATGGAAGAATTTCCTGATATAACCATCGTTGACGAAAGACCTGATAACGACGAGCTTCAGAGAGCCGTTGACCTTACAGAAAGCTTATTGCAGGCATTTCCTAATTTAGAGGGAATTTTTGGATGTAATGCGACAAATCCGATAGGCGCGGCCCGGGCAGTAAAAGATGCCGGAAAAGCCGGTGAGGTGCGCATAGTCGGTATGGATGATATGCCAGAAACAATAGAGTTTCTGATGGAGGGTGTGATCGACGCGGTTAAGGTGCAAAGGCAGTGGGAAGTTGGATACTGGACCATTAAATACCTGGTTGCCATGAATCAAAACCATACAGTTCCCATTGAACACCCAACTGGATCGAGCATACTTACTGCGGCAGATCTTCAATAATGGTATAAGCTCCATATGCGTACCCACCACACCGAACATAAAGTGTGATGGGTACGCATGAAAAGAAGAAAGGAGACACAACGATCAAGCAACCAATTTTGGAAATGAAAGAAATCTGGAAATCTTTTCCAGGTGTGCAAGCCCTAAAAAATGTTAACGCCACGCTCCACGAAGGTGAAGTCCATGCCTTGGTGGGTGAAAACGGCGCAGGCAAGAGTACATTAATGAACGTCGCCTTTGGTCTTATACAACCTGATTCCGGGTCGATTTACCGTAATGGGCAGAAAGTAGTAATAGATAGCCCCATAGTTGCCCAGAAGCTTGGCATAGGCATCGTTCCCCAAGAGCTGAACCTCGTGCCACACCTGAGTGTTGTGGAAAACATCCTTTTGGGGATGGAACCATGTAAGTATCATTCCAAAACATTCATTCGTTGGGGGGAAATGTATCGGAAGGCAAAAGAAATTTTGGATAGCTTGGGTGAAAATATACCCCTGAAACAGGTGGTTGACAGCCTGAGTGTTGCTCAGCAACAGACGGTGCAAATTGCTCGTGCCCTGGCATTCGGAGCCCGGATTCTTATACTCGATGAGCCCACAGCCAGCTTGACTCTTAACGAGATTCGCTCTCTTTTTACTATTATCCAATATTTCCGGGAAGAAGGTGGAGCGATATTCTATATCTCCCATCGTTTGGAAGAGATTCTTGAAATCACCGATCGAATATCAATTCTACGCGATGGAGAGAAAATCATCGAACTTGACCCCAAGCAAACGACAATAGATGAAATCGTAAAACACATGGTAGGAAGAGAGGCCGTCAAGATACAAAAACCGCCGTCTTTCGACTATAGCAACAAAAAAGTAGTATTGAAGGTCGAAAACCTCACACATAAAGGAGAGCTTGAAGATATTTCCTTTGAATTGTATGAAGGAGAAATTCTGGGCTTGGCGGGATTGGTTGGAGCAGGACGAACGGAACTGGCAAGATGCATTTTTGGGGATATCAAACCAACTTCTGGAATTATAACTGTTTATTCACGGAAAGTGAGTCGTTTTGCTCCGTGGGAGGGCATTCGGAATAACATAGCTTACCTGCC
>SKXZ01000213.1 GCA_007128145.1 Candidatus Nitricultor lacus
CATATCCCGAAAATATCCTTATCCTGATGCCGGCACGCATCTTTTGGTGGAAGTTGACGGAAAAGACGAGGAAACGGTGTTTCGTGAGTATCAGGAAATCGGAGATTGTGCATATGCAAGGGGCGGGCAAGAGGTATTCGTAGCTGACAACGCTACAAGCATCGAGGAAATATGGAAAGTCCGCCGAGCCATCCCAGAAGCGGTTCACATGGCTTTGCCCCGTGAGGTGAATGAAGATGTGTCAGTACCTGTAGGTGCAGTGTATGAATTACTTCAGGAAGTGACTCGCCTTTCTAATACACACGGTTTGCATTCACCGATATATGGACATCTGGGAGACGGTAACCTTCATGTGACCCTTGCCCCACATTCTCCCGCAGAATGGGAAGAAACAGAAAAAGAAGAAGATATCAGAAAAAGTTTTTACCGCACGGTGGTTTCACTCGGTGGAGTATTGAGCGGTGAACACGGCATCGGCTTGAAGAGAAGGCACTCTCTTTCACTTTTTTACGGAAACAGCGAGATAGCTTTGCTGCGGCGTATCAAGGCAGCGTTTGATCCGGCGGGAATTCTCAATCCCGGAAAAATGCTTCCGGACGAGGAAGAATAAAAAGCCCTTCTCTCCTTGAGAGAGAAGGGCTTACGCCTACCTAAGAGCCCAAGATGCTCTCAAAAGTGTCTTCGTGTTCAACCTCTTCTCCCATGATGTGGCGGATCACATGGAAGGTTATGGGGTCCTTGGTTACAGATGACAGCTCTTTAAGAATGTCGTTGTATACATCTATTGCACCACGTTCAGCTTCAATAACAGCTTTCAGAATACCTTCGAGATCTCCGAAATCAGAGGGGAGATCTACACGGGGATAGTTTGCCAGTTTGCTCAGGTCCGAAAATTCCCTGACCGGTTGCCCACCGAGTTCGATTATCCTGTCAGCCAGTTCATTGGCGTGTTCAAGTTCTTCTTTAGCCGTGCTTTCCAGTTCCTCGGCCACGGCGGGGGAGTTCAGTCCTTCGGCCAGCTTTGCTGCCAGACCGTAATAGTAAAATGCTGCCCATTCATCACAAAAAGCTTTGTTCAAAAGTTCGATAGTCTTGTCAACGTTTGGTCCTCCAAGTTCTTTTCCCTTTTTACCCATGGGCTTGACCTCCTATGGAAGTATTTTTTTTTATTATACATATATTTCAAGTAAAATACCACACCAGGATCTTTTGACACAGGATCTTTTGTGGCTTGTCCCCCATGGGTATGAGCGTTATTATAATTATGTATGTGACTAGCCTTCTGTGAACGATGGTAGAAAATAAGTGAACTTTCCGGAAAAAGGGTAGATGTTCTTGAAAAATTCTGTGAAAATTCTTCATACTGCTGATTGGCATTTGGGGCTCATTTCCTGGCAGCGGCTGGTTGGAATTGACCGCCGCGGGGAACAGCGTGAAGCGCTCAGACACATGATTCAAGTAGCGCGGAGAGAGCAAGTTGATCTCATCGTTCATTCTGGGGACCTTTTTCATCAATATAACCAGCCTCCAAGACCAGCGATAGAGCTCGCAGTGGAAACAATAATGCAACTGCGCTCCATCGCTCCCGTGGTTTGGGTTGTGGGAAACCATGATTGGTATGCGATGGGGGCCTTGAGGGAAGCCTTTTCCCCGGATGTTTTGATCCTGCGTGAATTTACACCGGTTGAACTCCCCGATCTTCCCGTTACGGTATTTCCCCTTCCCTATATTAGCCTTTCCAAGTTTTTAGGTGGCAAAACAGGTGTCGAAATACAGGAGCAGGCTCGTCAGAAAATGCTGAATATTTTTCGAGCGTGGGAAAGAAGCATGAAGGACTCACGCTGGAATGTGCTAGCCGCTCATTTCACCTTGGAAGAGTGTGCATGGTACTCACAAGCCAACTCTGTGCGGGAACTGTTTCTGAAGAGTGTCGATTTTCCCGTTGGCATGCATTACGGTGCCTTCGGCCACCTGCATGCTTTTATCCATTATTGTAAAAGCAGGTTTCCCATTGTGTATCCATCGCCACTGGTGCGTGATACTTTTCAGCAGGAAAAAGAAAAAACAGGATGTGTGATTGTTGATTTAACCGAGGGGAAGCAAACCCATGTGAAACATATTTCTCTGCCTTCAGTTAAGCTGGTTACGGTTGATGTGGAAGAGGATGCTGATGTATTAAAGGTGACGCGGGAAGCGGAAGAAATGAGCGAAGGTAAAGAAGCTTATGTCCGTTTTTGTGTGAAGAGCGTCGGCATTCCTTTACAATTGCGTTCCCGTCTGGCCAGCCTGGGGGGAACGCATTGGCAAACAGTGGCGGTTCATTCGGTGTTTCCATCACCAGCAGAAAGCACAGGAGACCAGCGGGAAGGATCAATGGATATCCAGGCAATACCGGAGCTTTTTTCGGGTTTTTGCCGTTCCATGGGTCTTCCTGAACGGATAGCGGGTTTGTTCAGGCGCTATTACCAGGAAGCTGCCGAGGAGGAGGGTAGAGATGCGTCCGGTTAGATTGCGGGCGGAAAGGTTTTTAGGCCTTGAGTCGGTAGATGTGTCCTTCGATCGGGAGTTGTTCGTGGTGGTAGGTCCGAACGGAGCGGGAAAGTCCTCTTTGCTGGAAGCTCTCTATTATTCATTGTTCGGTAAGGGGATACGCAGTGAACGGGGAAAGAAA
>SKXZ01000038.1 GCA_007128145.1 Candidatus Nitricultor lacus
CACACCAGGGGATCTCTTTCAGTAATACTCCAATCGGGAGAAGCGGTTATAGGCGACCTCCTGATGGGAGGGTTGCTGCGCTCACACCGGCCTGGATGGCCGATTTTCGCTGAGGACAGGGAAGCAGTAAGAGACAGCCTGGAAATGGTGCTGGAAAAAGGTGCGCATACACTCTACCCGTCACACGGGGGAGTTTTATCCGCGAAAGATTGTGTTTCCCTGCTCAACAACAGGACACACCAAAGGGGGGTAAGATGAAATATTTTATCTCTTTAGCGATGCTGGCTACATTTCTCGTTGGGTGTTTTGCGGTTACAGGTATAGCCTCCGGGCAAGAGGATATCCCCACAATAACCCTTCCTGTTACCAACCTGCTCGAGGTGAGAAAAGACCTGATACAGGAAGAAGGGAATGCCTATCCGGAGGGATGGAATGAATACTACTTTGCCTACAGAGGGCAAATTGGCCACCTGCTGAGTGATGCACAGGCGGGGCCGTTTGATATGGTATCAGTGTACCCTTTGACCCTGGAAATGCGTTGGGTGGAGATTTTGTGGGCCCAGAACCGCTATGGCGAAAGTGACGCCTGGGTAGAGGAAGAATACAGTTATGCGGTTGATATTTCCTCCCGCTATCTTTATTTTGACGCTTACCTCTACAGCGACTCAGAACCCTTACTGGATGAAGAACATCTCCGTTTCATTTTTCAGGACAGTACGGGCAACCGAACCGAGGGGGAAATTGTCTCATACTTCCTGGAACCCATAAAGCCCACCTACCAGGCGGCTGTCAGGGTCGGCGTCCCTCTCGTGGACTCTGATATTGACTGGTTTATTCTCCATATTTTCACCGATCATGTCTCCGGTTCAGTACAGATGAGGTGGATATTCCAGGAGGAGTGAGGGAAAGTATAAAATATATCGGGTTTCTAGGTCCAATATATTCATCTCCACCCCAGTTCGATGCTTTCGGTAAAGCTAAGGAAAAAAATAAATTATAATTGCGAAAAAATGTATTTAAAGATAAAATAGAAATGTAATGAGGTGTGAAAATTGTTGTAGTTTACTACTATTCAACATAACATATGATTTATTATTTTTTTGCTTGGTTGGATTGAAAATTTCTCATTTTTAATCATAACAAAATTGAATAAAATAAACACATAATATATCTACGAATTTGTATATCTCTTAATAATACCTGCTCAGAATATTATTGGTTTAATGTATCTTTAACTTCTGCCGATACTTATGATTTATAAAAAGCTCATTGGTGGAAAATCGAGAGGGGGAATGTTGTGTTTTGCTTTATTATGCACATTCCAAAGAGGGTGCAGAGCAGCATGAATGGCACCCACTCAAGCAGCATCTCACAGAGACAGCGGAGAAGGCGGGGCTTAATGCAAAAAAATTCGGTGCTTGTGAGCTAGCTTATATGGCTGGCCTTTTACATGATGTTGGAAAATACTCAGAAGATTTTCAGAAGCGAGTGCGAGGGGGGAAAGTGCGGGTTACCCATTCTACTGCAGGGGCTTTGGAAGCAATCGAGCTCCATAAGGCATTTGGCATCGTCTTGGCTTATGTGGTTGCTGGGCATCATTGCGGCCTTACTGACTGGGGCAGCAGGGTTGATGAATCGTCTTTGGCGGGGAGAATAAACAATAGGATAAGTATACCAGACTACAGTGCATACAAAAAAGAAATAACCCTTAAAAAACTTGAAGAAATTCCTCCTTGTTTGAAAAATGCCCCATGTGGAAGAGACTTTAGTGCCCAGTTCTTCATACGATTTCTTTATTCGACCCTTGTGGATGCTGATTTTCTCGATACGGAGAGGGCGCTTCATATCGAAAAAGCTGAATTGAGAGAAAGCAAAGCCGTGTTGCGGGATATGGCACATCAACTTGATGTATATTTGGACAAACTTCACACCTCGACCAGACAAACACCAGTAAATGTTAAAAGGAAAGAAGTTTTAAGGCAATGCAGGGAAAAGGCCAAAGGTAATCCGGGGCTTTTCACCCTCACAGTGCCAACAGGAGGGGGTAAAACCCTTTCATCCCTGTCCTTTTCCTTGGATCATGCCCTTGCTCACAACAAGGACCGGATTATTTACGTAATCCCCTATACAAGCATCATCGAACAAAACGCTGCGGTCTTCAAACAGGTCTTTGGTGAAGACGTTGTATTGGAACATCACAGCAATTTCAGCTATCCAGACGATGAAAGTAGGGAGGGAGAAGGGGAATATAGTACCCGGGCACTAGAAAAAATAAAACTCGTCTCGGAAAACTGGGATATACCCATTGTAGCAACCACAAATGTACAATTTTTTGAATCACTCTTCGCAGCCAAAAGCTCCCGTTGCCGCAAGCTCCATAACATCGCCAATAGTGTCATCATTATTGATGAAGCGCAGATGATTCCCACCGGTTTTCTACGCCCATGTGTTAATGCTTTGCTCGAACTTATTGTGAATTATCAAGCAACAGTCGTCCTTTGCACGGCAACGCAACCGGCCCTCAACAGATTTATCCCTCCCTTGGTTAAGAACACAGAAATTATCGACAATCCAAAAGATTTATACCAATCCTTTCAAAGAGTTGAGGTTATAGACATTGGCTGTGTTGATGATGAATCCCTTTCCGAACGATTCATCAA
>SKXZ01000073.1 GCA_007128145.1 Candidatus Nitricultor lacus
ACAACTGGCGCGATAGATCCACTTGATTCTCTGGCGGATTTTTGCAGCGAAGAAAACCTTTGGCTTCATATCGACGGTGCTTACGGTGCCCTGGCGATTCTCAGCGAGAGGATGCGACCACGTTTGCAACCGGCAGGACGAGCGCATTCCTTATCCCTTGATCCTCATAAATTTCTCTTTGCTCCCCTGGAAGCAGGATGTGTGCTGGTACGTGAAGCGGAGGTTATGCGTTCAACGTACAGTTTTATCCCTGACTATCTCTCCATGGTGCCGGATGATGATTTCCTGAACTACGCTGAATACGGTCCTCAACTGTCGAGGAGCTTTAAAGCTCTCAAGGTCTGGTGGTCATTGAGGGCCTATGGCCGCAAGGCCTACGCAAAGGCGATAGACAATCTCTGCGATCTTGCCTCATATATGGGAGAGCGGATTACCGCTGAACCAGAACTGGAACTTATGGCGCCGGTAACTTTAAACGCGGTGTGCGTAAGGTGTCATGCACTTACTGATGCTCAGAATGAGCGTGTTCTTGAGCGCCTGTTGTCTGAAGGTGTCGCGTTTTTCGGCGGTGTAAAAATTCAGGGGAAATGTGGTTTCCGTGCCTGTTTTATGAACTTGCGGACAACCTCCATTGATGTGGATCTCATTCTGGACACCATTATTCGCTTGGCTGAAGAAGAAAAGAAACAGTAGCCGGCAATTCATGTTGGCATAAACACCCCCTGTAGTCTGCTGAATTGCAAGTATGTCCCCCGTCAACTAAATAAGTATTGGAATTTATAGTATACTATGTTGGTTCTATAACTCAGGAAATAGAACGGGGGAGGTAAATGTAATGCGTTGGTATGCAAAATTCTTATTGGGACTTGTATTCATTGTGAATCTGCTCTACAGCGGCAGCGCTTCAGCCAATGGATTTGAAGGGACACGCTGGGGTGGTTGGCCGCACATGATGTCCTGGGGGTGGGGAGGCATGTTCATGGTGGGGGTTGTAGGCTTGATTATCTTGTTGGCTGTTCTTTTCCTTGTATTTCAGAATCCCCGTTCATCCACGGAACACCGGGATAGAGGAGGTGACACCCCGTTTGAGGTGTTACAGAAGCGCTATGCCCGGGGGGAAATATCCCGTGAAGAATACCAGAGGATGAAGCAGGATTTGAAGGGATAGGATGTCAATCTCCATCAGATGCATTACCTGTATATACTAAGACATCAGGGCTGTTATGCCAACTGTTATGAGTGCATAGGCATAAGCAATGGAGGAGTTAGCCAGGAGCAGTAGTCTTTTAAATACGTAATGCGTTGATAGTATTGCTAATGATGTTTGTAGTTTGTTTCGTAGTGTCACCAGGGTTTGGTCATATTCTTCCTCCAGGAGTCCCACGAGAAGACGCACTCATAACTTCACTATCTCTTCGCTCCCCATCCAGTGCCAGGTAACTGGAATTGGTGGGCAGGGTGGAGAACCCAAAACTATGGATTGCTCCAATTCGTAACTGAACCGTTGTGGAGCCTCAATCCCAACGTGGTTGAAGGTGGGATCATCAACTCACTGGCCGCGGAAACCCCCCCATATACAATGACGACTTCACCCAATTGACTATAGAGTTGAGGGAAGACATCTACTGGAGCGATGGGGTTGAATTCATCGCCCACGATGTATATTTTCACCATCCTGACCAGCAGGGATACTCCAGGAATTGATTTTCACGGCCAGATGCAGGATGTGGCGGATGTGTATGCCGTTGATGATTACACCGTAATTGTAGATCTGGAAAAACCGAACAGCAGGTTCCATAGCGGATGCTTATTCTGGTTGAGCAGGGTGATACTATGAGAGGATATCGCGATACATGGCCCTATATCGACCCGAGGGATATTTCCACCAGGGGACCTTCATTCAACCATCTTGTATCTCCCTACGACAATAGAGATGGGCGTTGGGCTCTTACCTCACTTTCGTTTTTAATTATTCCAGCTTGATTCAGAAGGTCCCATCTCCCCCTGGGGCAAAGTGTATAGTCGGAACGACAGAAATCAAGCCCTATGATGTCGTGGTCTTAAGGATGCGGTAGTAAAAAAGTAGGAGAACCCCAAAACAAAGCAGATAAAAAAATTCGTCAAAAAAAATTTGTGAAATTTGACAATAAGAAAATGCGATGTTAAAATTTAAAAAACTAAACCGGTTTGCAAAAGGGGGAATATTGCTTTGGGAAGAAAATAACCATAGCTGACATCGCAAGAAAATCCGGGGTAAGCAAGACGACTGTTTCTCATGTTCTTACCGGTAAAAGACCGGTAAGTGTAAAAACGAAAAAAAGAGTTCTTCAGATCATTGAGGAACTGGGGTATTATCCAAATTATTCAGCTCGCAGTCTATCCAACAAAAAGACCGGAATAATCGGCTTTGTAGGACGTCCAATACCCGATACTCACTGTTATTTCAGTCCTCTTTGGGAATTTATTTTCGCTGCTAACACGAAAGCCAACAAGCTGGGTTATAAAGTGCTCTTTCTTCCCATCTTCCATGAAAACACCGAAGAACTTCTTGAAATCTCCAGAGCAGGTTATGTTGATGGCTTGATACTCATGGAAATTCATTTAAAGGACAGAAGAGTG
>SKXZ01000081.1 GCA_007128145.1 Candidatus Nitricultor lacus
CCGAGTGGCTTGAAGAAACAGAAGCGGAAAAATGGGAGATATATATCACGCTTCTTGAATCGCCTCATGCAAAGAGTCTATTTGAAGTGATGCTTGAAAAGTATTTTTTACTGGTGGAAAAAGATATGGAACAACCCCAACAAAAACTCTCCGGAACCCTTCTTCTCATGTGCGCTACATCCCTGTACATTGATTTTACGGGAGAACAGTGGGAACCCGATTGGGTTTCAGAATGAGATATATTTGACTGCATCTTCGCTTCTCTCCTCGTAGTGACGGGATTTGTAAAGGCAGTATTCAGGATTCAGTATTCAGAAGTCAGAATGTTAAAGACAGTGAGAAGTAAGACGTATGAAGGCTGCTGGTACTGTGTGAGGGGTGAAGGCACTGCCCCTTGGGGCCGTGAATAGGGAATAGGGAGTAGTGAGTAGGGTGAAGTACAAAGAAAAAAACTGGATTCCGTCTTACTACACGACGGAATGACGGACGAGGGCATTGCTGATTTCAGATGTATGATTGTTGATTTGAAATTCTGCCTTCCTACTTCAGCATTCCTACTTTACATGCTTTCCCCTGCCTTTACACGACTCACCATTCACGATTCACGGTCGTTATCCGTATCCTCCACAACCACTTCTACGGTTTTGCGGTCAAGGGATATTGGCCGCTGGGGTGTGTGGGCATAGAGCCGGACATCCACTTCATAGATGCCGGGTTCCAATGTCAAGTTACGGGTGCCCACCCCGGTGAAAATGCGTTTTCCCCCGGGAAGAACGAGGCCGGTACCACTTTCGAGCGTCAAGCGCTCAATAACTCTTCCTTCCTGGTTTGTGATGACCACTCTGCCCTCTCCGCTCCAATGGACATTTCCGGCATTTTCAAACAGTGCTTCTACGGCGGGGCCATCCGCTTCGAGGTTAACCTCACCCACCGCGCCTCGCATTTCCGAGGTACGCATGATAGAGAGAAAAACGAGGGTCCCTGAACGAATACCTATCACCTGGCCTCGTGCTGGTAGAGGATGTGGGGTTACTTCAAATACGACAGCAGCGTATAAACCCCCGCGTGTTCCCCGTGGAGGGCGCACCTCAAGTGGGATTCGCCGCACTTCATCAGGACGGAGTCTAAATGTTGTATCACCACGGATATTGAGCCATGCAAATGGGGTTTCACTCTCTTCCCTTGACGAAAGCTCAACTGTGCCATCGCTCGCCAAATGAAAATCCGAAAGATTGACGGTGATATTGGCTTCCCACTCACCGGTGTTTCGGACTTCCACAGTCGTGGTACGCACCGCACCAGGAGGGAGGTCGAGTTCAACGAGGAGCGGTGATACCGTAACAGAGAGAGCTTGTGCCTGCATAGTAAGGAAAAACACAAAAGCACAGCCAAGTACCAATCCAAGCCAATGGAAGACAGGTGCTTTATTAACTCTGGTAGAAAACTTCAATGAATATTTCTCCCTCGTAGGTACCCGCACGGTCTTCCGGAACCACCTCAAGACGAAAGTCATATTCGGTTATGGTATTTGCGATTGGTCCCGTGGATTCAAAAACTTTTTTCGATTCTCCACTTCGGAAAGATTGAAACTCTTCCTCTGCCCGGGCAATGGAAGTTATGGTTGGATCGACCATGCGAAAAGAGAGTCGTTCAGGCGGAATCTTTAAATCCGTGTTTCCTTTCATAATGAGTTCTTCAGCGATCATGCGAACTTCGATCGCCTGGTTAGAATTGACCTGGATAGTAAGGGGATGGAGAGCGTCATACAGTCCCGGTCCACGGTCAACGTCAAACTCGATGACCGGAATGTTATCGGTAAACGTTGCAGGGGAATTGACGGTGATCGAGATATAGGGTTTGATTTCGGCCCGCACAAGCACGCTCGGCCCCTCCACCCGTACCCATTCGGTGGCGAAAGCACCTACACTTAAACCGAGTACGATTACCATCACCGTAACTATTAAAATCAACCGAAACCCGTAAAACCTCATAATGTGACCTCCTCCTCAAAAACCAAAAAAACATGAGAAAAATGATTCAATACAAGTATACAATAAAACGCAGATAAGAACATAGGACGAATGGCCCAATACCTTTCCGAAAAGTCACATTTGAAGGGAAGTTCTGAGCCGGGAAATGCCCGTTTATCAATTACCTGTCCTTAGAAACTTTTATTTTGCGGAGGATAAATCATGGAGTCACTTCCTTTGCTTTCTAAAGCCGCTGGATTCCTGCTTACCACATGCAGGAATGACAAACGAGGGCATTGCCCTTTGAAAGACAGTTAGACGTAAGAAGTGAGACGTAAGTTGCGCCACGAAGGGCACAACCCCTCACGAATTTCAAATCCTTCCCCGCTCCACCCTATCCGCCATTAGCTGTCCGCCATTAGCTGTGTTCCCCTATAAGAACTAGAAACCAAGACATGGTATAATATTTGCTGAGGTGATAAGAAATGCTCTCTATCAGGCTTCCGAACGACTTGGAAGAGCGCTTGAATCGAATTTCTAAAACTACAAATAAGCCCAAAAGCTTCATTGTAAAAGAAGCCCTGGGGAGATATCTTACGGATATAGAAGATTATCATTGCGCCCTTGAACGTCTCTCACAGCCACA
>SKXZ01000043.1 GCA_007128145.1 Candidatus Nitricultor lacus
AGCGGCAGCTGCCACTGCTTGGGCTCCGCCTACCCTGTACACTTCATTTATGCCTAAAAACTTAGCAGTAGCAAGTATGGAAGGGTGGACAGTGCCGTTTTCGCCTGGAGGTGTGAGTATCACTAAACGTCTCACTCCGGCTAGGTGTGCTGGAATTGCCGTCATAAGGAGGCTCGAAGGGTAAGCCGTTCGCCCTCCCGGTGTATACAGTGCTACCGTATCGATTGCTCGATTGATTTCCGCCAGTATATGTGGTCCCCGCCGGTACCACCAGGAATTTCTGGTATTTTTTCTATGATACTCCTTGATATAAGCCGCTAGACGTTCCAAGTCCTCTTTGAATTGTTTGGATACGAGATTCCAGGAATCGTCAAGTTCCTTTTCTTTCACCCTTGGTGTGTCAATGAGGCATTTATCAAGTTCAAATGTAATGTCTCGCAGGGCAGCATCTTGGTCTCTGATAACTCGCGTGATAATATTTTGAACCGTTTTTTCAAATTTCATTTGTTCCAGGTATTGTTTTTTCGTATCCCGGCCGAGGATCTCCAGTGCGTGAATCGAGTCTTCAACTTCTTGAAAAGAAACGGGAATCTCAGTCATTGTGTACCACCTCTCTCAACCGGTCGAGAAATGAAGCCATAGCCTTTCCCCGGGTACGGATACTGACCCTGTTTGCAACCAAGCGTGCAGAAACAGGACATATTTCGTCTACGATCTCCAGGCGGTTTTCCTGTAGTGTTTTTCCAGTTGAAACAAGGTCCACTATGGCATCAGCAAGACCCATGGCGGGAGCGAGCTCAATGGATCCATAAAGATATATAAGGTCTCCGGTTAAACCATTTTCAGTCATGTAACGTTGTGTTATTGCTGGGTACTTGGTAGCTATGCGAATATGTTCCCGCTCGATGAGTTCTGCACGAGATAAGCCCTGGGGGCCGGCTAAAACCATGGTACAGCGCCCGATACCCAGGTCTAAAAGTTCAAAAACATGGTTTTCGCGTTCAAGCAAAATATCTTTTCCCACAATTCCGAGATCGGCAATCCCGAATTCAACATAAGTTGAACTATCTTTTGGGTGTGAAAAAAGAATCTTCCAGGGAAAGGTTTTATCTTCATAAACCAGGCAGCGGGAGCCTCCCTTCAAGGTTTCAGGCCACGGTAAGACCTGTGACAAAAGCTCGACGCATTCGTCTTTCAATCTTCCTGTAGGCAAGGACAGGGTAAGGTCAGCCATGGGTTTGTCTCCTTTCCCATTCTTGAATGATATCCCCGGCAGTAAAAGGGACTGAAAGAGGGTGTTCATCGTTTTCCAGAAATACCTTGGGATGGGGTGAGCCAGGGTCTTCTTCCATGATAACCGAAATTCCGTGTTTTCTCAGTATCTCGGCTTGTTGGAATACCTTCTTCCGATCGGCAGGAGCGTAAAGAATTTTTAATAAGGAAGGTTCATGGAATTCCCTTATATCCGTTTTTTGTAAAACTTCCACCAGCCTTTCCACGAAAAGCGCGAACCCACATGCCGGACATTCTCTTCAGAAACGGTGAAAGAGTCCGTCATAACGACCACCAGTCAGCAAGGGTGATCCTGAGTAAGCCGAGAACCCTTCGAAGATAACTCCCGTGTAGTATTCAAAGTCCCGTATCAGCCCGAGGTTAAAAAAAACTCCATTATCTATACCCAGGTCTTCAAGAATATTCCATACTTGAATCACGTGGTCAGCACTTTTTGCAAAAAGGGATTGTGCCGGGAAGCTGTCACGCAATGACTCGAGTTCTGGTTTTTTACCCCTGAGGAACGGAAGTTGTTCGAGCATTAATGCTGAGGTAGTGTCAGAATCAAGAAGCGTAGATTGCAGTACTTCTTTAACTGAATTGAAATCGCGATTACGTATGTAACGACGAAGGTGTTTCTTGGTTTCATCATTGACAGAAAGAGTATCGAGGAGGTAATGCACAAAACCCACGTGTGCAATATCCAGTTCATATTCACGTATTCCCGCTTCTCGCAATGAAACAGCCGCCATAGCAATGATTTCTGCGTCTACAAATGGTTTGCTCCGACCAAAATTTTCCAAGCCTACCTGGGTAAGTTCTGTTTCAGATCTGAAAGGGGATGTGGGTAGGCGAAAAATCTTCCCGTCATAAAATACCCGGGTGGTGGGAAGTTCTCTCGCTGCCCTTCCACTGAACATACGTGCTACTGAGGTGGTGAATTCAGGACGCAGGCAAGCCAGTTTCCCTTCCCGGTTGACGAACCTGTAGAGCCGTTCGCTCTCTTCATCTTCCATGGTTGGTAAAAAGGTTTTAAAAAGCTCAACCGTAGGTGTTTCGACTTCTTCGTATCCCCACTGCTGAAATATTCGCCGCAGTGCTTCTTCGATTTCCCTTTTTTTCCTTGTTTCATGGGGAAATGCGTCTTTCATTCCAAAGACAGTTTCCACTCTTCGCTTCTCCTTTTTACTGTTTATTGTAATACACAAACGGTTAAAACCCAACAATAACCGGTTAAGATGAGAAAAGAGAGTTTTTTTCCGGCTGAAAATGTGTACAATGTACAATAATCAAAATCAGAAAGGGAGTAGGGAGTAGGTTTGAACTTCGTGAGGGGTGAGG
>SKXZ01000063.1 GCA_007128145.1 Candidatus Nitricultor lacus
CGATAGGAGTGATGAACCATAAAACTGTGGGGGTTCGCTTGATTCCCGTTCCCGGGGCTAAGGCGGGAGATCCGGTGGTGTGGGGTGGCTTACTGGGCGAAACGGTGGTTATGAAGGTGAATCCATTTGGTGGTGAACGTTTTATCAGAAGGGGAGGGAGAATTCCTGCACCATTGACAAGCTTGCGGAATTGACTGGAAATTGACACCCATCATCTTATTCTCTATAATGGAAGAGCTTTTTTTCAATGTTGGGGCGTGGCCAAGCGGTAAGGCAAGGGACTTTGGATCCCTGATTCGGAGGTTCGAATCCTCCCGCCCCAGCCATAACGAACAGGGTGTTTTTGTATGAAGGTTCCATCGTCAACTGCAGGGGATGGGCGTGGAAAACGCGACTTTCCGGGTCGCGTTTTTTTGTGAGTCGATAACATACCCATACACTGATGGATCAGGAGCTCTCGGAGACATGATGGGTTGGTATGGGGACATCCTATGTACGTTAAAGCATCCACCACTCCAACATATCCACACTTGTGACATGAGAGGAATATAGTGGAGGTGGAGGTTACGGTTCATGAATGGTAACGCATGGAACTTCTGTATCCTTGCTGCAGGGCAAGGAAAGAGGATGAAATCCAACCTTCCCAAGGTGATGTTGCCCGCCCTGGGGAGACCCCTGCTCCAATACTTGCTTGATATACCACGTATCAATGGGTATCAGCAAACGGTGGTAGTCGTTTCGCCGGACAATCATGATGTAGTAGCGTCTACAGCATCCGGTGCGGAAATTGTCGTACAGGAAAATCAAAGGGGAACTGCTGATGCTCTCAAAAGTGCGCTTCCAACCCTTTTATCTTTTGGTGAATATGTGGTAGTGGTTTATGGAGATATGCCTCTTATAAAAGAGGAAACATTACAGCGCCTCACCTCCTATTTTGTACAAGAGAGGGTGGAGATGTGTTTTTTGTCCACTCGGGCACCATTTTTAGCCGCTTACGGCCGGGTTGTGCGGGATGGTAAGGGAGAAGTGTTAAAGGTGGTGGAAGAGCGGGATTGTTCACCAAGAGAACGTGAAATTACTGAAATGAATATCGGTGTGTATGCTTTCCGTACCAGTATTTTAAAGGAAATATTGGACGCCTTGGACAACAATAACGCCCAGGATGAGTTTTATCTCACAGATGCAGTCGAAGCTTGCAGAGCTTGTGGATATGTTGTAACGGCTCTCGAGATTCCCTGGTCAGATGAGTTTCTGGGAGTGAATACTCCAGGAGATTATTCCCGTGTCATGGATGAATTACGAAAGCGCAAGGCAACTCAATTATTTGAACAAGGCGTGAAAATACTCGATCCATCAACAACATATGTAGATTGGGAAACACGGGTTGCTGAAGATGTATGGCTCTATCCCGGAACCATTATTGAAGGGAAGAGTTCAATAGGTCGAGGAAGCCGCATCGGTCCCTATACGCGTTTGTATGAGAGCCAGGTGGGTGAAAGGTGCAAGGTGGAATTCAGTGTTGTTGAGGGAGCAATACTGGAAAATGAAGTGATGGTCGGTCCTTACTCGCACCTACGTCCTGGAACCCACCTTATGCAGGGGGTACGAGTGGGCAATTTCGTGGAGACGAAGCAAGCGAAACTTGGTGAAGGCACCAAGGCTTTGCACCTGGCATACCTTGGAGATGCCATGTTAGGAAAAAATGTTAATATAGGTGCAGGAGCAATCACCTGTAATTATGATGGGACTCGAAAGCACCAAACCACGATCGGGGATGGGGCTTTTATCGGTACAAATAATTCTCTGGTAGCCCCGGTACGGATAGGAGAGGGGGCATACACAGCAGCTGGTTCCACCATCACCCGTGATGTACCGCCAGAATCTTTGGGAGTGAGCCGCTGCCGGCAAGAGAATAAGGAAGAATGGGCGAAAAAAAGAGCGCGGGGGGATAAGAAATAAATGTTCTGCTACAGTGAAATCTCTCAGCACTTGAAAGTATTTTGTGGTACGGCGAACCAACGTTTGGCTCAGGAGATCTGCTGGTATCTTGATCTTCCGTTGGGAAGGGCGGATGTGGGACGTTTTGCCAATCAGGAAATCAGGGTACAGGTGGAAGAAAGTGTACGTGGTGCTGATGTATTCATTGTTCAACCTACTTCTCCACCTGCAAACGACAACCTGATGGAGCTTTTAATCATGATTGACGCTATGCATAGGGCATCGGTCAAACGCATTACGGCGGTTATCCCCTTTTACGGATATGCCAAGCAGGACCGAAAGACCAAAGGGAGAGAGCCTATTTCAGCGAAACTGGTAGCGAACCTTCTCGTAACTGCTGGGGTGGACCGGGTACTGACCATGGATCTCCATGCCGGGCAAATACAGGGTTTTTTTGATATTCCGGTAGATAACCTTGCTGCACAGTCTCTTTTGGCACGCTATTTTTTTTCAAGGAAACTCAACGATGCGGTGGTAGTAAGTCCTGATGTAGGAGGAACCGCTCGAGCCAGGAGTTTTGCCAATTATTTGGGAGTAGACCTTGCGGTGATCGATAAACATCGCCCCACATATGCAGAAGTAACGGTGATGGGAGTAATTGGAAACGTTGAAGGCAAAACCGCTATTTTGGTGGATGATCTTATCGATACGGCGGGAACCTTGGTGGAGGGTGCCACTGCCTTGAAGGAGAGGGGCGCTCGAGAAGTGTATGCCTGTTCCACTCATCCTGTTTTCAGTGGGCCTGCTCTCGAACGGATAGAAAAATCCTGCCTTGCAGAGGTAGTGGTAACGAATACTATTTTCCTTGATCAGGAAAAATTGAATCAGCAAGTGGGAAACAGGGTGAAGGTACTGTCCGTTGCTCCCATTTTTGCCGAAGCTATCAAGAGAATTCACGGGGAACTCTCTGTGAGTGAACTATTTGTATAAGGAATTGGAGGAATAAGTATGAGTGTACAGACAACAACAAGCATAAGTTTAGAGTCGCGCGATGGAAAAGGGAAGAAGATGGCTCGAAGGTTACGTCGTGAGGGATGGATTCCAGGAGTGTTCTATACTCATGAAAGCAGGCACGAAGGTGCTCTATCGGTGAAAATTCGTACGTCAGAAATGATCCGGATCCTGGCCGTTCCTGGTGTGACACACCATCTCTTGGAGCTTGATACCCCTCTGGGATTCCGGCGAGGCATCATAAAAAACATTCAGAAGAACCCATGTAAAGAAGAAATCTGGCATATTGATTTTTATGGTGTACAGGCCGACCAGAAGATAACCATCACTGTTCCTATTAATTTATTAGGTGAAGCCGTAGGTGTGGAACAGGGTGGTGTGATGGAAGTTGTTACTTCACAAGTAGAGGTTGAATGCTTACCAGATGCTATACCTGAAGGCATTGATATAGATATCAGCAATCTTGAAATAGGTTCGGCTGTCCATGTAAGCGATTTAGTGGCACCGGAGGGTGTAGAGATTAAAAATGATCCCGAAGATGTCGTGGTACTGGTTGCCGCACAACGGGTCATGGTGGAAGAAGAGGAAATCGAAGAAGAAGAGGAAGAAGAAGGTGTAGAACCCACCATTGTTGGAGAAGAGGAAGAAGAAGGCGGAGAAGAAGGGGAAAAGTAAGTGTACATGGTGGTGGGATTGGGCAATCCAGGCAAACGATACCGTTTTACTCGACATAATGCAGGATTCAGAGTGGTTGATCGTTTGGCTGCCATGTACAACTGGGAATGGAAAAAAAGTAAGCGTTACAACTGGACACAGGGCAAGTCAGGTGGCCGACATGTTGTATTGTTCAAACCTCTTACATATATGAACCTGAGTGGAGAAGCTGTATCTGATTTTCTGGAGAAACGTGAGTCTCCTGAGCTTATAGTGGTGGTGCATGATGAAGTGGACCTCCCTCCTGGAGCCATGGTGGTGAAAAAAGGAGGCGGGATAGCGGGTCACCGTGGGCTGGATTCTTTGGTATTTTTTCTCGAAACAGAGGATTTCTATCGGGTTCGTATAGGGGTTGGCCGTTCTACAGAGCAAGAAGAAATGGCTGAGTACGTTCTTGGTGTTCCCAGTGATGAAGAGGCAGACCTCCTCAACGAAGCAGAAGAATTGGCTGTTTGTGCAATAGATGTTCTCATCAGAGAAAACGCTGAGCATGCCATGAATCGATTCAACCGGCGCAAGCCTTCCAAGCCGGAAGGAGGCAAAACACATTCTTCTGCCACTGAGGGTACATTCAACGAAAAAGAGAAAAAGTGCCAAAAAACAACATAGCTTACACTATATCGATGACTCTTCAGCCCATGACCACCGCAGCCCTGTTGTACGCGGTGGTATCCTGGCGTTTTGCAGGAGGGCAAGACGCACTTGTGTATTTTTTAATTTCATTTGCTTTTATATCCGGAGGCCCAGCATTTCTCATCCTCTCTCTTGCCCATTGGAAAGTGATTTCCGATTCCGACCTTACCGACCGCCGGGAACGTTCTCTTCCATATTTTATCCTGGTGGGAATGTATCTGGTGTCATTCGGTTTGTATCGATTTTTTGGAGCGCCAACTCCTTTACTGGGCATTACAGCGAGTTATGTGCTTGTTACTCTCACCGGAGCGATGATTTCATTTATCTGGAAAATTAGTATGCATCTGGCCGGAATCGCAGGACCTGTTACCGCTTTAGTTGTGTATGTTCATCCTTTATTTGCCTTGGGGTACTTGTTACTTCTACCAGTGGGGTGGGCACGATTAACCCTCCGCAAACATACACTCTCACAAGTCGTCTGTGGAAGCCTGTATTCAGCGATTTTAACTCTGGCGATCACTGTTTTTCTTTTCTGAGTGCTTATGAAACATTTTTCTTTTTTTACCACACTTGACTGGATTGATTCTTATGTATCCCTCGCTCGAAAACACCGGTTCGTATCTTTGGAAACCATTTCCCCTTTTCGTTCTCTAGCTGCTTTATTCATTGCCTCTACAGCAGGTGCACCTCTTTATTTTCTCACAACAAGTTCTGAGGCAGCACGAAAGGCAGTGCAGCAAATGGAGTGCTTGCGGATTATGGTTGGTCTTGAGGGCAAAATACTTTTTGCTGATGTACAAGAGGAACAGGGAGATCTGATCTTTCAAAGGCGATTGCGGGAGGAACCTCCACTGGTTGTAGTACTTGCCGCCGAGGATTTGAACCATGATATTATCGAACTCTCTTCGTTTGAAGAAAACTCATTTCTTTTGCGTGCAGGAGATGAGCTTGACCGGGAACTCCTGCTCGAAAAACTGGCTGCAATGGGCTACCAGCGTTCCGACTATGTATGGGAAAAGGGTGATATGGCTGTAAGGGGCGAAGTACTGGATTTTTTCCCACCGCACTATGATTTGCCTGTTCGTACCTTTTGGTGGGGGAATACTTTGGAAAAGGTGAAGCTTTTTCAACCGGAAACCCAGAGAACCTCGGTAACCTTGGAACGTTGTATGGTGCTTCCTCGAAACGGAGATTTCCGTCATGTTCCTCTTGTGACCCTGGTGAAAAAGGAAGCGAGAGTACTTTTTTGGGACGGAGCGATGGTCGAAAGCCCCCTGTTAGCAGAAAAACAACAAATCATGAGTGGTATCGCAGCGCAGCAGGATATGCCAAGCCTGAAAGTACCAGGTGAAAGAGCACCTGTTTTCAGGGGAAATACAGGGGACCTGGTTTCATTCCTCAAGGAATCTTCCTATACGAGGGTTGTTATTGCTCTTCCTCCAGAAAAAAGTTCCTTGATGTGTGAGCTTTTACGGGATGAAAATATTCCGTTTTCTCGAGAACCCGTTTCAAGTGGGATAGCAGTTCTCGATGCATATCCGGCAGAAGGTTTTACGGTTCCTGAAATATCTATGGTCTTTCTCACGGCACGGGAAATATTTGGGACTGATATTTCCCGGCCACGGAAGAAAAAAGTTACCCACCTATTACAGGAATTTCCCTCGCATCTTGAGCTTGGGGATTATGTGGTGCACGATGAACACGGTATCGGTATCTATCGCGGTCAACGGGAAATGACCCTGCAAGGAGTGCGAAGGGCATTTATAACCATAGAGTATGCCTCCGGGGATATGCTTCATGTACCGGCCGAAAGTGCAAATCTCCTGCAAAAGTACCAGGGTGCTGGTGAAGTGAAACCCCGCCTGTCAAAGTTAGGGAGGGATGAATGGGCTCGAGCTAAAGCACGGGTTAAAAAATCGGTGGAAGAGGTGGCGAAAGAACTTCTTGAGATATACGCACGCCGCCATGTAGGAAAGGGTTACGCCTTTTCCCCTGATGAGGCTTGGGCACGGAAGCTCGAGCTTTCCTTTCCCTATATTGAGACACCGGACCAGCGTCAGGCTATAGAAGATGTAAAACGTAATATGGAACTTCCCCGTCCCATGGACCGTCTGGTATGTGGTGACGTGGGATATGGAAAAACGGAAGTTGCCGTACGAGCGGCTTTCAAGGCGGTAATGGATGGAAAACAGGTCGCTGTATTGGCTCCCACCACCATATTATCCGAACAGCATTTTGTTACCTTTAAAGAGCGATTAAAGGGGTTTCCGGTAAAAACGGCGGTTCTCAATCGTTTCAAAGGACCAACAGAGCAGCGTCACATCCTTGAGGAAGTGCGTGAAGGTAAGGTGGATATTATCATCGGCACACACCGCCTCCTTTCCCGTGATATTGAGTTTCGAGATCTTGGTCTTTTGGTGGTAGATGAAGAGCAGCGTTTTGGCGTACGACACAAGGAAAAACTGAAGAAAATAAAAAGTACGGTGGATGTGCTTACCTTGAGCGCTACACCTATTCCCCGCACACTGTATTTGTCACTCACCGGTACACGTGATATCAGTATTATCGAAACTCCTCCGGAGGGTCGCCGGTCGGTACATACCATGGTACTTCCGCACCGGACTGAAATTATTAGAGAAGCGTTGGAATTCGAAATCGAGAGAGGTGGGCAAGTTTTTTATGTATGTCCAAGAATACGGAACCTTTTCAAGGCAAGGGAAGAACTTCTCGCCATTCTGCCCGGATTGGACCTGGCTATAGCCCATGGCCAGTTGTCAGGGACAGCACTTGAGAGAGTTATGGAAAGGTTCTATCATGGCGATATAAAGGTACTTCTGTGCACTACCATAATTGAAATCGGCTTGGACATTCCCAACGCCAATACGCTGATTGTGGATCCGGCGACCATGTTTGGCCTGGCGCAACTCTATCAATTACGGGGGAGGATCGGCCGTTTTGACCGGGAGGCATTTGCTTACTTCCTTCATCCACGCCGCATGACAGATGGAGCTAGAGAAAGATTGGAAGCTATCATGGAATTCAGTGAATTGGGATCAGGAATAAAGCTTGCTATGCGGGATTTGGAAATACGGGGAGCGGGGAATATCTTGGGAGCTGAACAACACGGGCAAATCCAGGAAGTGGGTTTTTCCCTTTATACCCGTATGCTTGAAGAAGAGATTGCCCGACTCAAAGGAGAAGATACACCCAGTCCGGCTGCTGTGGGTGTTTCTTTGCGTGAAAATGCTTATATTCCGGATACTTACATAGAAAACGAGGGGGAAAGATTTCGTTGTTATCAACGCCTGTTACATGTTTCAGAAAAAGAGGAAATAGACAGGATCAAGGAAGAGTGGGAAGACAAGCTGGGTCGTTTGCCTCGTGAAATGGATAAGTTGCTCAAAATTGCAAAGCTTAGGTGGTATGGTAAAATATGCCAGGTTGAAAGCATCGAGGAGCGTAATGAACGGATATTCATATTTGCTCCTCTGGATGTTCTGGTTTCGTTGAACGAAAGATTTGCTTCCGGCAGAATTAAAGGGACTCTATCACAGCTGGGAGGACGGGTTGCTATGAAACTTCCGCTTTTGGGTATCGACCGGTTGCTTGAAATCTTTCAAGCGGCAACAGGGAGGCAATCACGCGAGGAAGCCGGATGAAATATTTGGAGGGTTTTCTTATGAGGCCAGTTAGAATACAATGATACAGCAAAAAAAAGACGTGTCTTCGCTTTTTCAGGAACTTATGAATGTTCTGGATACATTGCGCGGGGAAAATGGATGTCCATGGGATCGTCAACAAACCCGTGAGAGCCTGAAACCGTTGATGCTCGAAGAACTGTATGAAGCTTTTGAAGCCATTGACAGGAACGACGAGGAAGCTCTCAAAGAAGAATTAGGTGACATGCTCCTTCATATTGCTTTCCATGCGCGTATTGGAAAAGAGAAAGGAACTTTCTCCATGGCGGATGTTTTGAGCCTAGTCATTGCCAAGATGAAAAATCGCCATCCTCACGTGTTTGGTACAAGCCAAGTGGGAGGCGTGGGAGAGGTGCTGACAAATTGGGAAAAAATCAAGGAGGAAGAGAAAGGAGAAAAACGTGGCGGCATGTTAGCTTCTCTTCCGAGACATCTGCCGTCGCTACTGCTTGCACATGCCATACAGAGCAGGGTGGCCCGCGTTGGTTTTGATTGGGAAGAACCCTCTGATGTGATGGAAAAGGTTTTTGAGGAATTGGAGGAATTCAAAAAGGCATGGAGTGAAAAGCAGCAGGCACGAATGGAGCAGGAATGGGGAGACCTTGTGTTTTCCCTTGTCAATCTTGCCCGTCATTTGGAAATAGAACCTGAAGATACCTTACGTAAGACATGTCAACGTTTTTCGGATCGCTTTTCTCTTGTAGAAAAGTGGATGAGAAAGCAAGGAAAAGAGCTTTCAGGTGCAACGTTAGAGGAGTTGGATGCATTATGGAACAAAGCCAAGCACACTATGGCGAAGGACAACAGCCCGGAGTAGAACTCAACCGGCTCTTGGAAAGAATACAAGTACTTTTACCCCTTATTCGGGGATGGAATCCTGATGTGCTAGTTGCGGTGAATTCCGATGGACTGGTTCTCGCCGGCATTTTGAACCAATATCTGGAACGGGAGGTACGTTTCCTTTTAGTAGTGGAAAAGGATGGGGTACCTGAAGTAATAAAAGATACCTGTGGCCGGCTGGGGAAAAAGCGCGTTTTACTGGTGGCTGGACGTTTCTCCACTGAGCCTTCCCGTGACTTGGTGGAGGAAAGAATTCGTTTGAAACAACCCCTTTCCGTGGTGCGCATGGTTGGGGTGGGTAAGGGTGTTGAATACTCCTGTTTTCCTGAATTCCCCTCCCACACGCCCCTGCCTTGGGAATACCATGAGATTGGATAAGTTTCTCAAGATTTCGGGTCTTATCAAGCGACGCTCTCTTTCCCAGGAAGCATGCAGGAATGGAAGGATTTTGCTTAACGAAACAGTTGCCAAGCCTGCGCAAGTTGTCCGGGTAGGAGATAAGATCACTCTTGTTTCACCGATGCGGAAAAAACGAGTGGAGGTGCTTGCGGTTCCCGAAAGTGGTTCGCGGGAGGAGCTCTTCAGGGTTATTGAGGAAGAGAAAATACAGAAACAAAAGTGAAAGTAAAGAAAGGAGATTGAGCTTTTGTGTCGGAAAAATTAAAAGTTGTTTTTCCTGTACAGAATGTTGAACTTGAAATAGAGTTGCTCGATAGTTTGCTGTCTGAGAAGATTCTCGATATAATTCCTTATGAAGGTACTGTCAATACCTGGGGAGAAGAGATCTATTTCAACATTCCGCTGCGCACAACCATTGAGCGTGAGCAGGAAGTTGTTTCTCTCGGCGATGTTGGTTATTGGCCGGATGGATCTTGTTTGTGCCTTTTTTTCGGTCCTACCCCAGCAAGCAGCGTACCGGGTGAAATTCGCCCAGCAAGTCCGGTTGAGGTAGTGGGAAGTATTGTAGGAGACCTTGACCCCTTGAAAACTATCCCGGCGAATACACCGGTGAAGATAACCAAACCTGACCCTGAACGAGGAGGTTGATTCCTGTTGAGTACAATATTTGACGTTAAGGCCCGTGAAATTCTTGATTCTCGAGGCAATCCCACAGTAGAAGTAGATGTTACCCTGGCATCAGGGGCTTTTGGCCGCGCAGCTGTTCCTTCCGGCGCTTCCACTGGTACTTTTGAAGCGGTGGAATTGCGTGACGGCGACAAGTCACGATATTTAGGTAAAGGCGTAACCAAGGCGGTAGAGAATGTGAATGAAATCATAGCCAATACAAGC
>SKXZ01000025.1 GCA_007128145.1 Candidatus Nitricultor lacus
AAAGAAATTCTACGCAGATTCGGGTATCACAACCGCTAGCCAGAAACGAAGGGAGATACTGGAGCGACACGGCCCTGGTGCTACGGACGGCAGACTGGCAAGAAATGGATCGCCTGGTTACTTTGTATACACAGACCGCGGGTAAAATCCGTGTTGTCGCTAAGGGAGCGAGGAAATCCGGGAACCGGTTTGGTTCTTCTTTGGAACCTGCCACGATAGGAAAGTTTTCCTTCTATAGCGGCAGAGGGTGGCCCATTCTTTCCCAGAGCGAGATACGGGTCTCATTCCGCCATCTTATCAGTGAACCTCGACGCTTTCTTGCCGTGCATTACCTTTTGTTTTTGATCAACGACAGTATCGAGGAGGAATTTCCCGATGCCGCCTTTTTTTCCCATTTGTGCTATTTTCTTGAGCTCATTGCCGGGACCGGCATGATCGATTCTATACTGACTCGTTTTCGTTGTGATCTTTTAGCGTATTTGGGGGTTGAACCCAGGACAAACGAATGTTCCCGTTGCGGTCAACCTGCCAAAAACAGTACCTGTTGGGATGGATTTTCCGGTGGAGTGATTTGTGATTCTTGTAATGAAAACAAAAGAGGTATCCTTCTTTTCAGGGATACAGCAATGATCCTGCGTGTGATGGTTTCTGCTTCACGACGGGAAGCTCTCAGGTTACGTTTGACTTCAAGGCAAGTGGTTGATGTAGATCGCTTATTGGCTGATTATTATTCATTTCATGTACACGAGGGGCTTCCTTCTTGGCAGGCATTTTTGCAAAAATACCAGGGAAAAACTTCAAATGTTATTTAATGAAGGAAAGCATGCTTGCCCTCTGATAGCAGCAAACAAATTTTTATTCGTTCACTTTCGCGCTTCAGTTGACACTGGTTAGGGGTGCTGATATATTAATTTCTTGACGCTTTTAAATTTTAATCCCCGGAGATTGGTGCGATGTACTTCCAAGATATTATCCTCTCTCTTGATACCTTCTGGAAAGAAAAAGGTTGTTTGATACAACAACCGTATGATATCGAGGTAGGCGCTGGAACCATGAATCCTGCGACCTTCCTGCGGGTTTTGGGTCCCGAGCCATGGAATGTCGGGTATTGTGAGCCTTCCCGCCGTCCTTCTGATGGAAGATACGGTGATAACCCAAACAGGCTTTACCAGCATTACCAGTACCAGGTCATCATGAAACCTTCACCGAATGATATTCAGGAAGTGTACCTTGATTCACTTATCGCTCTGGGAATTGTACCGGAAGATCACGATATACGGTTTGTTGAAGACAATTGGGAGTCTCCTACCCTGGGTGCCTGGGGGTTGGGGTGGGAGGTATGGCTTGACGGCATGGAAATAACGCAATTTACCTATTTTCAACAGGCAGGAGGATTGGACCTCAAACCCATTTCAGTGGAAATCACTTATGGGTTGGAAAGAATAGCTATGTATTTACAGGAAGTGGAGAACGTATTTGACGTCAAGTGGAATGAATTCAGTACCTACGGTGATATTCGTTGGATGGAAGAGCGAGAACATTCAATCTATACCTTTGACGAGAGTGACCCCTCGTTACTTTTCATGTTGTTCGAGGCCTATGAGAAGGAGGCCTCGCGATTATTGGAAAAGAGTTTGGTCATCCCTTCTTACGATTATATCCTGAAATGTTCACATATGTTTAACCTTCTTGATGCCTGTGGAGGCTTCAGCGCTTTGGAGCGAAATCAGTTTATGGGAAGAATGCGACAACTCGCCAACCGTTGCGCAGTCCTTTATATTCAACAACGTGAAAAGATGGAATACCCCTGGCTCTGGCGGAAGGGGGGTTCCAGTGAGTGAAAAGAGCATGAACTATCTATTGGAAATAGGAGTAGAAGAGCTTCCCACAAGCATGGTGCGTACCTTCCTGCTGCAAATGGAGCAAGCCGTGAGCAATGCGCTCGAAAATGAAAGAATCGAATTTGAAAAAATTGAAGTAACAGGTACACCGCGGCGTATAGTGATTCTCATTTATGCTGTGGGGAACTTTCAAAAGCCTCGGGTGACCGAGATAAAAGGTCCAGCTAAAAAAATCGGGACCAGTGAAAGCGGAGATTTGTTAAAACCGGCTCTTGCTTTTGCCCGTTCTCAGAACATCGATCCAGCTGACTTGTATGTGAGTGAAACTGAAAAGGGGTGGTATGTTTTTGGGAAAAAAAGCGAGCCCGGTAAGGCCTTGGGGGATCTTCTACCTCACCTCTTACCCGAAGTTATCACTTCCTTATCGTTTGCTCGTTCCATGACCTGGGGAAAGGGAGAATACCGTTTTATCAGGCCAATCCGATGGGTATTGTCTTTGCTTGACAGTGAAGTTGTACCCCTTAATTTGTGTGGAATCGAGGCGGGCCGCACGAGCAGGGGACACCGTTTTCTTTCTCATGGAGAGGTGGAAATATCCTCTTTTGAAACGTATTTTCAGACGATGGAAACAGTAGGTGTGATAGTGAATGCGCAAAAACGACGGAAAAGAATTGAAGATGCGCTGGAAAGAGAAGCCAAAAGGGGCGGAGGATATTGGTTGCGGGACGAAGGTCTGCTTGAGGAAGTCACTTTTCTGGTTGAGTATCCTGATGCTGCAAGTGGGAGCTTTGATCAAAAATTCCTTGAACTTCCCTCCCGTGTGCTGACTACCGTAATGAAGCATCATCAAAAATATTTTGCCTTGGTGGACGACAAAGGAGAACTGTTGCCTGATTTTCTCATAGTACTGAACAGACCAGCTGAAAAAGCTGAAAAGATGATTAAGGGTAATGAAAGGGTATTGCGGGCACGCTTGGAAGATGCCCGGTTCTTCTATGCAGAAGACAGGAAAAAAAGACTCTCGGAGAGAATCAGTGATCTAAAGGGTATCGTCTACCAGGAAAATCTTGGGACCATGTGGGAAAAAACTCAGCGCATCCGGGATTTGTGTGCTTACCTGGGAAATTTGCTGCGCTTGTCCGAAGAGCAAATGAAATACCTTGACAAAGCAGCCCTCTTGTCGAAAGCAGACTTGACCTGTGAAATGGTAAAGGAACTTCCGGAATTACGAGGATACATGGGGAGAGAGTACATTGCGGCAGAGGGGGAAGTCGAAGAAGTGTGTTTAGCTTTGGAAGAGCAGTATTTACCAGCTCCCGGCGGAACGGTGTACCCGGAAACCCAAGTGGGAGGCATTCTCTCTCTCGCAGACAAAATGGATCATATTGTCTCGAGTTTCACGCTCGGCCGTATTCCCACGGGCTCTATGGACCCCCTGGGCGTGCGAAGGCAGGCGCATGCTCTGGTCGCTCTTATCCTGGAGCGCCACTGGTATCTTCATTTGGGAGAATTTTCGAGGAAAAATTTCGATCTGCTTTACCTGCAAAACTTTTCTTCACATGAATCCCGTATATACGAGAGCGTGGTTGATTTCATTCTTGGCCGCTTTCGAACGTATTTGCAGGAAAGGGGTTTTCACTATTCCCTGGTTAACTCGGTTTTACATACCGGTATTGACGATATTACCGAAGCATATCTGAGGATTGACTTTTTACAGCAACTTTATGAGAATCACCATGAAACACTGGCGAATATAGTTACCGCATTTACCCGGGCGAATAATATCAGTAAAAATTATTCTGAGGATATAAAAATTAGAAGCGATTACTTGCATGAACCGGTGGAAAGGGAACTAGCAGAAAGAATAGATCATTTTGAAAAGGACTTCAACCGAGCCATGGGAGGTGGTGATTTTCAACGGGCACTTGGCACCTTTGAACCTCTCATCCCTTTATTAAACAGGTTTTTTGACGAAGTCCTCATTATGTGCCCCGAGGAAACGCTCAGGAAAAACCGCCTTTCTATGATGAAGAAAATAGTGGAGGTCTGGCGGAAATTCGCTGACCTTTCTTTGGTGGTTATGCCGGAGGGAATAACGTGAGTCCAGGTTCTAATGGTTACCTCGTCAGTGACGATTTTAATATTTTTGTAATTTCAGATGGCACGGGTAAAACCGCACACACCGTCGTGGAGGCGGCATTGGCGCAGTTTGAACTTCCACGGGTTAACGTTTTGCGGTTTACACACGTAAAAAATAAAGAAGAAATCTACAGCATTTTTGACATGGTGCGGCATCAAAAGGATATCGTGGTTTACACAATAGTTAATGAAGATTTTGCCCAGACGATTATGGCTGAGGCTTTAAGTCACAATATCCTGGCTATAGATTTGTTGGGGCCCATAGTGAATGTTTTGAAAAAAATCAGTTCACGTAAGCCCCGAGGTGAACCCGGTTTACTGAGGCGAATGGAAGGAGAGGCTATATCCAGGGTTGAAGCAGTGGAATACGCCATGGAGAAAAGTACTGGCTTTAATCTGAAAAGCCTTGGAGAGGCAGATGTGATCCTTTTAACCATGTGGTATCCACACCGGGACGAATTTATCTTCAGTCTTGCGGAGAAAGGGATAAAATGCTGTTTTCTCATGCTCGATCCGGATATGCCCCTTCCCTTGAATCTCGAGGAAGCGGTGGGGAAAAACACCGGAAAGACTATTATTGGATTAAGCATGGAACCGGAATACCTGAGCGCACTACGAAAGGAGCGTATAAACGCTTTAGGTCTCTACCAGATGAATCCACGTTCGGACATCGATATTGTAAAAAGAGAGATTGATTTCATTCAACAGATATATGAACGATTAAGCTGTGCGGTGATTGATATCACCAATCTTAGCAGTAAAGATGTAGTAAAACTCATAGTGAACCATATCAAGAACGAAAGGGAGGTTGCAGAATGAAGAAGTACGTGTATTATTTCGGCGAAGGCGACGCATCGATGAAGATGCTCCTTGGCGGGAAAGGTGCGAACCTGTCCGAGATGAGCCGGATTGGTTTACCAGTTCCTGCCGGTTTTACTATCAGTACAGAAGCATGTATCCATTATTACGATAACGACCAGAGTTGGCCCGAGGGACTGGAAAATCAAGTTAAAGAGAGCTTGTCGAGACTGGAAAAGGAAACCGGCAAGAAATTTGGCGATATAAATAATCCTCTTCTCGTTTCGGTCCGTTCCGGAGCTCCCGCTTCCATGCCCGGCATGATGGATACCATTTTAAACCTTGGCCTTAATGATGAGGCGGTTGAAGGTTTGGCAAAGCTAACCAATGATAAGCGCTTTGCCTATGACTGTTACCGGAGATTTATCCAGATGTTCGGTGATGTAGTGATGGAAGTCAAGAGGGAATTGTTCGAAGAACTCCTTGATGAAGTCAAAGCAGAAATAGGGACAGAGCTCGACACCGACCTTGATGCAGAAGCACTTCGGAAGGTTATCGATAAGTATAAAGCCCTGTATAAAAAGGAAACAGGAGAGGAGTTTCCTCAAGCTCCCTATGACCAGATGAAACGGGCGATCAATGCCGTTTTCAGCTCATGGAATAATAAACGGGCAATCACCTACCGTAAACTTCACAACATCCCTGATACCTGGGGCACGGCGGTCAATATTCAGCTCATGGTCTTCGGAAATATGGGATCTGATTCCGGCACCGGTGTAGGGTTCACCCGCAATCCGTCTACCGGCGTCAAAGAATTTTATGGTGAGTATTTGGTCAATGCTCAGGGAGAAGACGTAGTTGCCGGCATTCGTAATCCAAAGTCAATTAAAGACATGGCACAAGACCTTCCTGAAGCGTTTGAAGATCTAAAAGAGGTATACAGCACCCTTGAAGAACACTATAAAGACATGCAGGACTTCGAGTTTACCATTGAAAAGGGAAAGCTCTATATGCTGCAAACCCGCACGGGAAAGCGTACCTCAGCTGCTTCCATAAAGATCGCTGTGGACATGGAGAAAGAGGGATTGATCGATAAGAAAACTGCGCTAACCCGAGTCGAACCTCAACAGCTTGACCAACTCCTTCATCCCCAAATTGACCGCAGCCAGGAAATAAAAGTACTCGCCAAAGGTTTGCCTGCATCACCTGGAGCAGCTTCGGGTAAAGTCACTTTTGATGCAGATGAAGCCGAAGCTTTGGGAAATGCTGGTGAGAAAGTTATACTGGTGCGGCCTGAAACCACTCCCGATGATATACACGGCGTGCACGCGGCCCAGGGGATTCTCACGAGCCGTGGCGGAATGACGTCTCATGCTGCAGTGGTAGCCCGGGGGATGGGTAAGCCCTGTGTTGCCGGGTGTGAAGCTGTAAAAATTGATCTGCGTAAGAAGGAATTCGCAGTAAAAGATATTATAGTCAAGGAAAAAGACTTTATCACAATTGACGGTGGAGTTGGAGAAGTCATCCTTGGCCAGGTAAAAACCATTCCTCCACAATTATCAGAAGATTTTAAACTTCTTTTGTCCTGGGCGGACGAGATTCGGACTATGGGTGTTCGTACAAACGCCGATACCCCAGCTGATTCTCAAAAGGCGCTCGAATTCGGAGCTGAAGGAATCGGATTGTGCCGTACAGAGCACATGTTCATGGCTCCTGACCGTGTTCCCGCCGTCCAAAAAATGATTTTGGCCCAGGATGTTGAAGAACGCAAGGCCGCACTGGATAAACTTGAACCCATGCAGAAGGGTGATTTCAAGGAAATATTTCGGGTGATGCAGGGAAAACCGGTTACAGTGCGGCTTATCGATCCTCCCCTCCATGAGTTTCTCCCCAGCCTTGAGGATCTCCTGGTAGAAGTGACAACAATGCAGGTTAAGGGTGTAGAAGGTCCTGAGCGGGAAGAAAAAGAAAATATGCTCAAGGCAGTTCGTAACCTCCATGAAGCCAATCCTATGCTGGGTTTACGCGGGTGTCGTTTGGGAATTCTGTATCCGGAAATAGTGGAAATGCAGGTAAGGGCAATTATGGAAGCTGCCTGTGAACTGACCAAGGAGGGAGTCAAGGTCATTCCTGAAATCATGATTCCCCTTGTTGGTCACAAAAACGAAATCAAGATCCTAAAGCAAAAGCTGGAAGAAGTGGCTCGCGAAGTTGAACAAGATCAGGGTATTGAGGTTCCTTATAGCTTTGGAACTATGATCGAGATTCCCCGTGCCGCTCTGGTAGCGGATCAAATTGCAGAATATGCGGAGTTTTTCTCCTTTGGGACCAACGATCTGACCCAATTAACCTTCGGTTACAGCCGTGATGACGCGGAAGGAAAGTTCCTGTTCTTCTACGAAGAACACGGAATACTGGAGGAAGGACCCTTCCAGATAATCGATGAAGATGGTGTGGGAGAGTTGATGAAGATCGGTGTTGAAAAAGGTCGTTCGGTACGTCAGGACTTGAAGTGTGGTATTTGTGGAGAACATGGTGGAGAAGAAAAATCGGTGAAATTCTGCTATAAGGTAGGGCTCAATTACGTGAGCTGCTCGCCTTTCAGAGTTCCCCTGGCACGACTGGCCGCTGCTCAGGCGGTCATCGAAGGAGAGGGGACTGTCCAAGCCTCAAGTACCGCCTGAAGATACAAAATGAACGGCTCCCGCCGGTTTTTTCAAAAGCGGGAGCCGTTGTGTTCATGATATACTTTTTATACAGTAAAGGTTTTTTGGTTTTTTTCGGCCTTCGATTCACAAGTTCTGTCCTTAGGAATTGCATGAGGGGATATATCTACGAGTTATGAGAAAGGAGGACTATGGAATGGGCTTGGCTGTGTTTGGTCTCATAGCCGGAATTGTCGCTGTCTTTTTCGCCTTCACCCTGGTTAAGCAGATTGACCAGGAAAATCCCGGTAACGAAAAGATGCGTGAACTTTCGGCAGCTATTCAAGAGGGAGCAATGGCTTTTCTCCGGAGAGAATACCTGTATCTTGGTGTGTTTGTAATCGTGATGTTCGTTGTACTGGGTTTCGCCCGAACATGGGTAACCTCGGGATGCTTTCTGGTGGGGGCACTGTGTTCCGGCCTGGCCGGTTTTATCGGTATGCGTGTAGCTACACGCAGTAACGCTCGTACAGCACAAGCTGCAACACAGGGCGTCAACCATGCACTGAGGATCGCTTTTTCCGCAGGCATGGTTATGGGTATGTCGGTAGTTGGGTTTGGTCTTATAGGTTTGGGTGTTTTATATCTCATCATTGGGGACCCGGAAATCATTAACGGTTTCGCCCTGGGAGCAAGCTCCATTGCCCTGTTTGCGAGAGTCGGGGGAGGTATCTATACCAAGGCTGCCGATGTAGGTGCGGATCTTGTGGGAAAAGTGGAAGCAGGGATTCCGGAAGATGACCCACGCAACCCGGCGGTTATAGCTGATAACGTTGGAGACAATGTCGGGGACGTAGCCGGCATGGGTGCAGACCTTTTTGAATCATTTGTGGGTTCGATCATTGCAGCCATGATTTTGGGAGTGGTTCTCTTTCCAGGAGAAGTCCTCAGTGGAGTGATGTATCCACTGCTTTTGGCCGGATTCGGCGTATTGGCCTCCATTGGGGGGAGTTTTTTCGTAAACACAAAAGATGAACACGGACTGGCGGCTGCCTTGAATAAAGGAACCTACATGAGTGGTGTTTTTGTGGCGATATTCGCCATTATTGCATCTTTCCTGATGTTTCGTGGGGAGGGGATGCCGTTCAGCTGGTGGGGGCCTTTTCTGGCAACGGTTTCAGGGCTGATAGCAGGAATTGCCATAGGGTTGCTTTCTGAATATTATACGTCCAGCCATTTTAAACCGGTAAAAAATCTTGCCAATTCTTCCAAAACCGGCCCGGCCACAACTATTATCAGTGGGTTGGCTTTGGGGATGGAAAGTACTGTAGGGCCTTTATTGGTAATATGTGCAGCGATATTTACGGCTCATTGGGCGGCTGATATATACGGTATCGCCATAGCCGCGGTGGGAATGTTATCCATCACCGGTATGACGGTTGCGGTTGATGCGTATGGGCCGGTAGCCGATAATGCCGGTGGAATCGCCGAAATGGCGAACATGGGGCCGGGCATAAGGAAAATCACCGACTCGCTCGACTCCCTGGGCAATACAACCGCTGCTATTGGTAAGGGATTCGCCATTGGTTCTGCTGCGCTTACTGCTTTAGCCTTGTTCACTGCTTATTCGCGAGCGGTAGGACTGACCGTCATTGACCTTTTGCGTGCACAAACCGTGATTGGTCTTTTCGTAGGTGGTATGATGCCATTTCTTTTCAGTTCATTGGCCATGCGCGCGGTAGGTCGGGCGGCTTTCAGGATGGTTGAAGAAGTCCGCCGGCAGTTTAAGGATATCCCTGGAATCATGGAAGGAAAGGCCAAGCCTGATTATGCGCGTTGTGTCGATATCAGCACGAAAGGAGCGCTGAGTCAGATGATTTTGCCCGGCGTGCTGGCCGTGGCAGTACCCTTGGCAATGGGAGCATTACTGGGGGCTGAAGCATTGGGAGGCTTACTCGCAGGTGCCATTATATCCGGTCTTATGATGGCGATCATGATGGCTAATGCAGGAGGAGCCTGGGATAATTCAAAGAAATATATTGAAGAGGGCAATTTGGGAGGAAAGGGAACTCCGGTTCACTCAGCGGCTGTTGTAGGTGATACAGTTGGTGATCCCTTCAAAGACACCGCTGGTCCTTCTTTGAACATTCTGATCAAACTTATGACCATCGTAGCACTTGTTTTTGCTCCGCTTTTTATCAGATAGCCTGAGGTTGGTCGAACAGGAGATGGGGAGAAGCCACGTGTTAAGGCTTCTCTTCCCATCCCATTCATTAAAGGGGAGAACACGTTTCCGGGAGGAAGGCTGGTATGTATATTGAAGATTCCTACCTGGAGGAAATAAAGAACCGACTGGATTTGGTTGCCGTAATTTCAGAGTATGTCGACCTGAAACCCGCCGGCCGTAGCTTCAAAGGACTTTGTCCTTTTCACGAGGAAAAGACTCCGTCATTTGTCGTAACCCCGGAAAAAGGAATCTTCCATTGTTTTGGATGTGGTACAGGTGGGAATATTTTTTCCTTTTTGGTGCGGATTGAGAACATTACCTTTCCAGAAGCCGTGGAATTATTAGCTGAAAAGTGTGGAG
>SKXZ01000077.1 GCA_007128145.1 Candidatus Nitricultor lacus
ATTATGTCGCTCCTTTTTCCGTTGGAGTTTTGATGCGGCAGGAAGTCCCGTGGATAGGAGTCTTTGGAAATAATGATGGTGAAATTCTGGGGCTGCATCAAAAATCAGAAGGCCGAATAAAAGGGCACTACCTGGAATGGGAAGAGGGGGGTTATCGTATCTGGGTTTCTCATTACTACCATGTATCCCTGCAAGCTTTTCTGAATGGCTCCTTTCACCTGTCTATATATGGACATACCCACGAAGCTGATATTCGTGAAGAGAAAGGTGCCTTCCTTGTTAATCCCGGAGAAACAGCCGGGGTTCTATCCGGAAAAAGTACTATAGCATTAGTAGAACTTGACAGGAAATTAGCCAAATTGGTCGAACTTTGATTTAATATAACCTACATGGAAATTTTAGCCGGGCATTGGGGAGGAAGCCCTGATGGATATTATCCGAGAACATTTTACCAGACAGCTGAAAGAAATTCAGGAAGACTTGGTCACTATGACAGGAGAAGCATCAAAGATGCTTCGGCTTGCTATTGAATCACTTAAAGAAAGAAACGTGGAAAAGGCAAGGGAAGTGATTGTCCTTGACGATATAGTTGATGATTTTAACTTTAACATCGAGGATAAGTGCTTGCGTATGATCGCCTTGGAACAGCCGGTCGCCCGAGATTTAAGGGTGATAGCGGGAATATTGAAAATCATAACCGATGTAGAACGCATAGGGGATTATTCTATTGATATTGCCAAATTCAGCATCAGGCTGGCGGACACCCCTTTATTCAAGCCATTAGTCGATGTCCCGAAGATGGCCGATCTGGTTTTAAAAATGTTGGAAGAAACGTCAACCGCATTTATCCAAAAAGATATGAGCGTTGTTCAGAAAGTTGTTGATGACGATGATAAGGTCGATGCTCTGTATCGTTCCATTCATGAAGAAATTGTGAATTATATAGAGAGGGATTCTTCTGTAGCACGGCAAGCTATTTGGATCATAATGATTGCCCGCTATCTAGAGCGTATCGGTGATCATATTACAAACATAACTGAACGAATTTATTATATGGAAACCGGTGAAATGATTGAACTTCATCAGTAGGAGGGTGCATAAGAGAACAGAAGATTATGTATTTTGATGAAGGGGGAGAGAAATATGCCTACCGTAAACTTTAAGACGAATGGTAAATGGTCCGGATGCATGCGGATGGATGCCGCGATAAGGCAGTTTCAGGTAACCTTTGACGAGCCGCCTTCTTTAGGGGGTGAGGATACGGCTCCAAATCCGGTGGAAGTGTTGCTTTCTTCTCTTCTCGGATGTTTGGGGATTGTGACGTGTATCGTTGCAGGTGAAAGAGGATACGCACTCGAGGGAGTGGAAATCGACGTGGAAGGGGGCCTGGATCCCCGGGGATTCATGGGCCAGGATAGCGATGTCCGCTCAGGACTTTCCACGGTGCGTTATACTGTAAAAATAAAAGGTGACCTGGATGCAAAGGAACTGGATGATTTCTGCCGTGAAGTAGAAAGGCGATGTCCTGTATCCGATACCATGAAAAATGGTACTTCAGTGGAGGGCCAATTTGTCATGGTGTAAGGGCAAAGGAGCAGCGGCAATAATGGAGGTGAACACGTGAAAGCAGCAGTACTCGAAGATATTGACACAATCGTTGTCAAAGAAATCGATAAGGAGAAACCCGGACCGGGAGAAGTCCTTGTACGAGTCCGATCCTGTGCCATATGCGGCTCCGACATCAGGATCATGCACCATGGGAATCCCCGGGTTCATTTCCCCCAGGTGGTGGGGCATGAATTATCAGGGGTTGTGGCTGAAACAGGCGAAGGTGTCGAGAAGGTAAAAGTCGGAGACAGGGTGGCGATCGGAGCAGATGTTCCATGCGGGAAATGTTATTGGTGTCAGAACGGGATGGGAACCAATTGCCGCATAAACTACGCCATAGGGTATCAATTTCCGGGAGGTTTTGCAGAATACATCCTCCTCAATGAGTTGACCATGTCCTATGGACCGGTGCACCGTATACCTGAAGGTATGTCTTTCGATGAAGCCTGTCTGGCGGAACCCCTGGCCTGCGCTATCAACGGACTTGAGATGGCACAACTGGGAGTGGGGGACACGCTGGCGATAATTGGTGCCGGTCCGATTGGATGCATGATGATAGAAATGGGGCGCTTTATGGGTGCGACCCGCGTCATGATGATACAACGTTCTCCCCACCGTCTTGAAATCGCGAAAAAATTCGGTGCCGATGATTACTTTCTGAGTTCTGAAGAAAATTTCCTTGACAATTTCCTGGAAAGCACGGAGGGCGAAGGAGCCGACGTTATCATGGTTGCCTGCGGGTCACCTGATGCCCAGGAGATGTCTCTCCATATGGCTCGTCATCGTGCCAGGATTAATTATTTTGGGGGACTACCGGCAACCGCCCGTCCCATCACTCTTTCAAGCAATCTAATTCACTATAAGGAGTGTATGGTTCTGGGAAGTCATGGAAGCCTGCCCAGGCATCACCTGAAAGCATTGAAAGCGATTGAATCCGGAATGGTGCATACTGCAGAGTTTATATCTCATACCTTTTCCTTGGATGAGATCGAAAAAGCCATACAAAATGCTGAATCTCACGAAGGTTTAAAAGTGATTGTACACCCATGAAAAAAAAGATGATGCGGGCTGCGGTACTCAAGGAAAGAGGACGGCTGGAGATAGCTGAAATTCCCACTCCGATTCCCGGACCCGGCGAACTTCTGCTGCGTGTACGCGCGTGCGGCGTATGCGGTTCGGACGTCCCCCGGGTATTTGGCGGCGTTGCCTATCATTATCCACTTGTGCCGGGACATGAGTTCTCAGGGGTCGTTGAGGCTGCCGGTGATGAGGCAAGCGGGAAATGGGTGGGAAAAAGAGTCACGGTATTTCCTCTGATTCCCTGCAGAGCATGCCCCTGGTGTGAGAGCGGCCGATATGAGTTGTGTGATAATTATGGGTATCTCGGTTCCCGGCAGAATGGTGCTTTTGCTGAATACGTGGTTGTTCCCTCTTCCAATGTAGTTCCCTTACCCGATGAGTTATCCTATGAACTTGGTGCACTCACCGAACCAGCCGCGGTTGCCTACCATGCCCTGCAGAGAGCGCAAGTGAGGGCAGGTGAAAGGGTGATTGTTTTCGGCCTTGGTCCTGTGGGTATTCTTTTCGGGATATGGGCACACCTGGCTGGAGCCAGGTTCCTGGTTGGTATCGATGTGGACAGGGATAAATTCCTTCTGGCAGAGAAAATGGGATTTCGGTACACAATCTATCCGGAGGAGATCGGAAATACTATTTTTGCTGACAGTTACGAAAGCATGCATGGTTTCGATCTCGCCGTCGAAGCTTCCGGCAATGGAGAAGCTTTGAAGGGCGCCTTGGAATCCGCGGCAAAAACAGGCCGGGTCATGCTCCTTGGGAATCAGGAGAAAGACGTCACATTGCTGCCAAATCATTTTTCCTTGATATTACGCAAAGAATTGAAAGTACTTGGGACATGGAATTCCACTTTCAGCCGGGTTTCTTCCGATTGGATTGGTGCGCTGGAGGCGCAGAAAAACGGGCAGGTAAACCTGGAACCGCTTCTATCTCACACACTGGCATTGGAAGAACTGCCTCATACCCTGGAGAAGATGAAAAACAAGGCATTTTCATACACGAAGGTGATCATAGTTTTCTGAAGATTCGTGATGGTCACCGGAACAGCTGAAGAACAATTATCGAATCTCTATCGCGGGAGAAGGGAGAAAAGTGGTGAAGCAACGTCCGATACGTATTGCCGCCTCGCTCGATTGTGCGGACTATATGAATCTTTTGAATGATATTCGCTCTCTGGAAGAGGGAGGAGTCGATATGCTGCATATCGACATCATGGATGGGAATTTTGTGCCGAATTACGCAATAGGGACGAACCTTCTCAACAAGCTGCGGACCAGAACCTCTCTTCTATTTGACGTTCACCTGGTGGTTCGCAATCCACAACCGGCCGTAGAGGTATTTACCGGGCTTGGAGCTGATTTGATTACCGTTCACATGGAAACGAGTACCCGCCTTCACCATCTCATCAGTATCATAAAAGAGAAAAAGATCAAGGCAGGTATTGCGATGAATCCTTCTACTCCGGTTGCCCCGTTGGAATATCTTTTGCCTTATCTCGATCTTGTTTTGGTCATGACCGTAGAACCGGGTTTTGTCGGGCAGAAATTCATTCCTGAAATGGTACAAAAAGTGACTTCTATCCATGAAATGGTTGCCGGGGGAGGGTACGACATAGATATTGCTGTAGACGGAGGCATCGGTGAGAAAACGGTACCTCACCTTCGGAAGGCTGGCGCAAATATTTTTGTAGGAGGAACTTCAAGTATATTTTCCGGACGGTCAAGCGTTGCAGAAGCTGCCCGTTCCTTCAGGCGATTATGTGAGGGGGAGTAAAAGTGGACAGGTGGAGGGAGTATTTCGAAGGTTTGTTGGAAAAGGCCAAGATCGATACACATGAACATTTTCTGCCGCTTGAAGAGGAAAACCATGAAGAGGATCCGCTTTTCGGTATCCTTAAGAACAGCTATCTCCCTTGGATTCTTTTCGGGGCAAGGGACCTTAAACGGACGGAATATGATCGGCATGAACTTCTGAGAGGCATGAAACGCATTCCAGCCAGTGGGTTTTACAGGTATATTGTCCGTGCCTTGCGCTTCATGTATGGGATAGAAGATACGGAAATTACAGAAAGCAACTGGGATGTATTTTCTGAAGCGGTTGCTGATGCTCACAGTAAAGATGTAGATCTTATGGAATACTGGCTTTTCGATAAACTGAGGGTTGAAAAAGCGGTTCTCGATCGTTACTGGGTTGTGGGTGATTACCAGGTTGATCGGCGGCGGTTCGCTGCGGTTTTCCGTATCGATCCATATTTTTTCGGATATTCATCCGGAGCGAAAGACCACGATGGAAACTCACCATACGGGCCTGGTGAGAAAAAAGGAGAGGAAATCGTTACTTTTGCCGATTATCTGGAGTTGGTGGAACGCCGGATAAAGAAGGGGCTTACCGAAGGTGTGGTGGCGTTTAAGTGCGCTATTGCCTATGATCGTTCCTTAGATTTTTCCCTTCCTTCCCGGCAGGCGGCCGAGCGTGCGTTTTATCAAGAAGAAGGACAGGAGGATTCAGAGGGAATACTTGATTTTCAAAATTTTCTCTTTCATCATTTTATGCGTAAAGCAGCGGAAGTTGATCTACCTGTTCAAATTCACACCGGGCCGGGTAAGGCTTTTCAGTCTGCTGCTTCACGTCTGGGTCCGATATTTGAAATGTATTCCTCTGTGAAGATATCTCTTTTCCATGGAAGTTTTCCATGGGTGGGAGAACCAGGAGCCATGTCTCTATTTTATCCGAATCTCAATATTGATTTGGTATGGCTGCCAATTATGTCGCCTTCTTTTGGGGAAATGGCTCTGACTCAATGGCTTGAAACCACTGGCGGACAGAGAATCATGATGGGAGGAGACTCTTGGAACGTTGAAGGTGCAGTTGGGTCCATTTTGGAAAACCTGGAAGTGATTTCGCGGGTGCTCGCCCGTTTGGAGAGAAAAGGGTACCTGTCCAAAAGCACAGCCTGGCAAATCGCTCAAATGATTCTTTGGGATAACCCCCGCGAATTTTTCGGAGACAGGTTGAAAATACAATAATCAGGGCGTAGTTTCTCTTTCGAGAAATTTCCGTGCTAACTCATCAACCTGTTCGATTATGCGGTGGCATTTTTTCCCCAATTTATTTTCTCGATACACCTTCATACCGTCAACAGCATTGAGTTTTATACCGATCAAATCAAAGCAATCAATGCTTCCCAGTTCTTTTCGAACATGTTCCAGGAATTCTTCCACCATGAGATAAAGCCTGTCCCTTTTTTCTTTCTCGTCCGCGGAAGAACGCCCAAACTTAATTCCCAGGGCCATTATGGCGCCGCTGACCGCACCGCAAATGTCACCCGTGTGTCCGACACCGCCACCGAAACCGGTAGCGATACGGGGAACCAGCTTTGTATCCTCTCCCAGGTAATCGCACAATCCAGACAATACAGACTCACAACAGTTAAACCCCATGTCATGGTATTCACACGCGTTCGGCATTATAATCTCCTTTCTAAATGCACTCCTTACTGTCTTTCAGAAATTTGGATGCTTCCCTGGCTACCATGAGTTCTTCGTTGGTAGGAATTACCCAGATTTCGGCAGGTGAAGAGAGAGAACTGATACGTGTTTCTTTCCGTGCTTTCGTATTCACTTCGTGATCAAGTATGAGCCCGATGCTTTCCATCTGGTGGCAAATTTCTTTTCTTATAAAGGGGTCGTTTTCGCCAATCCCTCCGGTAAAAGATACTGCGTCAACGCCGTTCATGATGGCGGTGAATGCACCAAGAGCTTTTTTTACCTGGTAGATGAATACTTCAATCGCAAGCCGGCAACGATCATTTCCAATGCGCATGGCTTTTTCCAACTCCCACATTTCTCCGCTCATGCCTGAGATACCAAGAAGCCCCGATTGATTGAGAAGCACATGGTTGATTTCTTCCCAGGACATATGTTCCTTTTCTTGTAAATAGGTTATAACTTGTGCATCGAAGTCTCCAGGGCGTGTTGACATAATAGTACCACTTTGTGGGGTAAAGCCGCTGGTTATATCAAAAGATTTTCCATCACGTATAGCGCAAATGCTGCATCCGCTTCCCAAATGGCAGGAAATAATCTTGCTGGAATGGGGGGAGACTGTTTTCAAGCGTTCTGCAATAAAGCGGTGTGAATTTCCATGGAAACCTAATTTTTCTATTCCGTATTTTTGCACGAGTTTCGAGGGGAGACCGTATGCTCTATGAGAAGGTGGAACCGTAAGGTGGAATGTTGTTTCGAATACCCCAACCAGGGGAGTGGAGGGGAGGATTCGACGAAATGCCTGTATGGCCATAAGAGCTGGAGGGTTATGTACTCCTGTGATATTGGAGAACTCTTCAAGTGCAGCCACAACTTCGTCGTTTATCAGGGTTGTTTGGCTAGCTTTTTTCCCCCCGTTGATCAGTTTTATGGCCACCGCGTCGATTTCTTGGATTCCCTTGAGGGGTCCATTATTTGTGAGCGTTTGAATAATCAGTGAAAGGCCTTGTTCATGGGAGGTTCCGGGAACATGGATTTCCTGTTTTTTTCCTCTCTGCCATTGCGTTAAGGTAGCATCGTCTCTCTCTAGTCTTTTAATAGTTCCCCGACACAAGGAAAGTTCTTCGTTGGAGTGTATTTGGAATACTTCGTATTTTATTGAAGAACCTCCGCAATTCAAGCACAGGATAATCATAAGATTGAAGACCCCCCTTCGAAATGACCAAATACTACCAGGAAAACACCAGACCTTCAACCTCTGCGTCGGGCCCCCTTGTCTTTTCGTTACGTGACACATATAATAATGGTGCTGTGGCGGTGTAGCTCAGATGGTTAGAGCATCCGGCTCATACCCGGAGCGTCCGGGGTTCGATTCCCTGCACCGCCACCATAATACTGAACAATGAGGCCCGCAGGGGCCTTTTTTTTCTGGGTGGCAATGTGTATTATGCATCCTCTGGTTGCACGGGTGAAATCATTCATTCTTGAATACAAGCTCATCAATAAGCAAGAACATGTTTTGATTGGGTTTTCAGGAGGTGCTGACTCAGCAGCACTTACCGCGATTCTCATGAAACTCAGAGAAGTTATAGGGTTTACAATAACGTTATTCCACTTGAACCACCAATTACGGGGTGCTGAATCAGACCGTGATGAAGATTTTGTCATTGAATGGTCCAGAAATCAAAGGCTGCCATTGCGTGTGGAAAGAGCAAATGTGGGTTCAATCAGGAAAACACGCGGTGGCTCTCTTGAAGAAACGGCACGTATGGTACGGTATCAAACAATGGAAAAGGTAGCTTCCGAACTGGGTGCTGAGAGAATGGCCGTGGGTCACAATATGGACGATCAGGCAGAGACGGTTCTTCTCAATCTTTTTCGTGGTTCGGGGAAGGATGGATTAAGAGGTATGCCTCCGGCGAGAGGCCAATTTATCAGGCCTTTATTAAGTACTGGAAGGGAGGATATCGACCTTTTCCTTTCTGACCTTAAACTTCCATTCATTGTGGATAGTACAAATCGCGATCTTTCCTTTTCGAGGAACCGCATTCGGCATCAATTCATTCCATTGATTGCAGAGAATTTTAATCCAAAAATTCGTGAGGCATTATTCCGTTTGACGATGAATATCCAGGAAGAGGGGAGAACGGGTAAACGAATTTCACTTCCCCTGGAAAACGCAGGCGAAGTAAAGCGAATTCCGATTTCCTTTTTTTCGGAAATGCCTCAAGCGCAAAGAATTCAAGCTTTGCGTGAATTTCTACGCATTGCTTACCAGGATCTTCGAAACATATACCGTCAGCACTTGAAATCACTGGATCGCCTGGTGATGAAGGGTAAAGGTGAAGTTTGTCTACCAGGTCGAGCATTGGTGAGAGCCGATGAAGGATATTTGTGGGGGTTCCGCTCCCATTTGATAGTAGCAAATATTCCTGAGTGGTCATTTCCTTTGTGCATGCCCGGACACAATGTACTTTCTGCTATAGGATTGGTTCTCGAAGCTCAATGTGAACCTTTTTCAGCGTCCTTGAAGGGGAATATTGAAGCGGTTCTGGATAAATCCTCCTTGCGTTTCCCCTTATTGGCTCGTTCTTTTCAACCAGGAGATCGCATGGTAGTGGGAAAAAGTGAGAAAAAAATCAAAGAGATATTTGCGGAAAATGCCATACCCGTGGAATGGAGGAAACTCATTCCCCTGGTATGCGATAATGAAAAAATTATATGGATACCGGGCATTGCACTTGACGAAAGAGTTAAGGTTCGGGACAATAGCTCAAGTGTGTATTTTCGCTGTTCCCGCCTGTCTTCGAGGTGATTCATGGAATCATGTATCGATGAGATCCTGATTACGGAAGAAGAGATACAAAATCGTGTTCGCTGCCTTGCGGATCAAATTAACTACGATTACCAGGGCAAAAAAATACGTGTTGTGGGTATTCTGCGTGGGGCGTTTATTTTTATGTCTGACCTGATTCGGAATATCCAGGTGCCTGTGAGTATTGACTTTATGTCAATATCAAGTTACCAGGAGGGAATGGAATCCTGTGGGGTTATCCGGATATTAAAAGACCTTGATAAACCCATCACCAACCAGCACGTGTTGATTGTAGAGGATATTGTTGATACCGGTCTTACCCTTAAACATCTCAAAGAAGTTTTAGCAACTCGTGATCCAGCAAGCCTCAAGGTTTGCGCCTTGCTTAATAAAGGAGAAAGAAGACAGGTAATGAATCTCAAGGTGGATTATATAGGTTTTGAAATTCCCAACCGATTTGTAGTCGGGTATGGATTGGATTTTGCCGAGAGATACAGGAACTACCCGTTTTTATTTGTATTAAAGCCCGAGTATTACCGAAACGGAGGATATAATATTAAGTGAAGTTAAATAATTATCCTGGCGGGAAATTTTATAGAAATTTAGGTTTTTACCTGCTGTTTTTGATTATCATAGTATCGCTTGCTACTTCTTTTATGCAGCAAGATTCCCCTCCGCGTGAAGTGTCCTATACCGAATTTATCGAGAAAGTAGAACAGGGCAGGGTAGAGAGGGTTGTGATAAGTAATGGCAACATCGATGGGGAAACAACTGACGGTGTCCCTTTTTCGACATACGCTCCTGAAGATCCCCAATTGATTGAACTTTTGCGTGGTCAGGGTGTCATCATTGAAGCGCGTCCTCCTGCCGAACCAGGTTGGTGGACACGTATTCTCGGCTCTCTGTTTCCCGTGATTTTGCTCATTGTGATCTGGGTTTTTTTGATGCAACAATTACAAGGTGGAAGCAAGGTGACGTCGTTTGCAAAAAGCAAGGCCAAACTGGCTGACCCA
>SKXZ01000001.1 GCA_007128145.1 Candidatus Nitricultor lacus
GCTTCCACCCACGTCGAAACCACGATGATGAGCGCATCCCAGTCGCAGGCATGGAGTTTTTTCAGCGCCTGTTCACAATCGCGAAGTACTATAACCGGCTCAGCTGATTCGAACTGAATACCGATTCTTTCCAGGAAAGCTTGAGACTCTCGAATTCTCCCCAACATCTGCTCTTCTGGATAGGCAGGGTATCCAAAGGCACAGAACAATGCAGCCAAATCTTTCCCCTCCTTCTTTAAGGATTATCACGCATATCCAAACTTTCGTTCTACCTCAAAAAGAGACTCATCGATGATATCCATGGCTTTCAAAGCGAGCTCGTCCTCCATGATGATGGGCGGGGACATGCGCAGGATATGACCGGCGGGGATCCAGGCCAAACCCTTGCGAAACGCTGTCTGGTACACCAGCTTTCCCGCCTCCTCAAAGGGCTCTTTGGTTTCCCGGTCTTTCACGAGCTCGATCGCCAAAAGACATCCTTTCCCCCGTACCTCTCCTATTATGGGATGTTCATCTCGCATTTTCTCCATCCGCTTCATGAGAATATCGCCCAGGTGGGTCGCCCTGTCCAGGAGATTCTCTTCCTCGATGACCTCGATGGAAGCAAGGGCCGCCGCGCACGCCATGGGATTCCCGCCGTAGCTTGTAGATGCGCTGATTTTTTCCACCGCTTCCTTGTAGCGGTCAGAAACCAGCATGGCGGTGACCGGAAAACCATTTCCGAAACTCTTTCCCAAGGTCATGATCTCAGGAGTTACATCCCAGTGTTCCATGCAAAACATCTTACCGGTGCGACCCATACTGGTGAGAACTTCGTCAGCAAAGAGAAATATGCCTCTTTTATCGCAGATGCTTCTGAGCCTTTGCATGTAACCATCCGGTGGCACCACAGAGCCGGCCCACCCCTGGATCGGCTCCAGAACCACGGCCGCGACCTGGTTCGTTGTTTCGTTATCTATCAAGGTTTCGATAAAATCCGCACAGTACAGGTTACATTGCGGATACGTCATCTTGAAATAACAGCGGTAACAATACGCCCGGGGACAGAGGAAAAACCCAGGAGCCCGCATTCCCTGGCTCTTGTCCACGATAGCGCAGCTTACCGCTCCCATGGTTTTGCCGTGAAAATCCCGGTAGAAGGAAACGAACTCAAACTTCCCACTCGCCGCCCGTGCTATTCTCAAGCCGGCTTCCACTGCTGTAGTCCCTGAATCGTACAACTGCACACCGTTGAGATCGCCCATGGATACTTCCTGGAGCTTTTCCAGTAAACGCATTTTGATTGGAGTGGTAAAATCATGGCAATTCATCAACGTACGGGCATAATGCGCCACTGCTTCACTCACCTTTGGATGGCAGTGGCCAAGGGTGGTGACGTAAATACCTGATGAAAAATCAATATAGGTATTACCATCGACATCTGTAAGAGTAGCGCCTTTGCCTGATTCAAAGACGACCGGAAAAAGACGGACCTGGCTTGAATATCCTTTCATGAACCGGCTGGCCCGCTCATGGTACTCTTTTGATCTGGGTCCAGGGATATCTCCTGAAACACGGGGTAATTGCGTGTGTACAGTTGTGGTATCCTTTTTGAGGTTCATCGTGCTCCCTCCCTTGTTTTTTCTTTCCCCATATATCCATACTTACTGATCCAATACGATTTGTACTCCACTGGAGGTACCAATACGATTGGCTCCTGCTTCAAGCATGGCTAAAGCGTCCGAACGGGTTTTTATGCCTCCCGCAGCCTTAATGGCCATGGCTGGTCCGACAACTAACCGCATCAGCCGCACATCGTCAACCGTTGCTCCTCCTTTTCCAAAACCAGTTGAAGTTTTGACAAAATCCGCTCCTGCAGCTTTCGCACTGAAGCAGGCGGCCACTTTTTCATCATCTGTAAGAAAGCAGTTTTCCAATATCACTTTTACACTGAGCGGTGATACGGCTTCCACCACTTGGATTATGTCTCGGTAAACCATCTGATAATCTTCAACTCTCAGGGCGGAAATGTTCAGCACCATGTCGAATTCTTCTGCCCCCTGTTCTTTCAAGCGGGCTGCTTCATATGCTTTCACTTCCGGAAGATTCTGTCCCAGGGGAAACCCCACTACCGTACAGACTACACTATGAGAGCCTTCTAAAAGCTCCCGGCACCGTTCTACATGAAAGGGGTTGACGCACACGGAAAAAAAACCGTATTCTCTCGCCTCTTCGCATAATTTCCTTACTTCATATGCTGTGGATTCAGGCCGTAACAGGGTATGATCTATTCTGTGTGCCAAAAATGATGCCAGCTCTTTTTTATCGGAAGGTAAGCTTTCTCTTTCAGGGAATTGCTTCCCACTTCTCTTCAATGGTCCGATAGCATTTTCAACTTTTTTCTTAACTTCTTCGTATGTTTTCATAAATCTCCTTCCTATTCAAGGTTGGCATGGCGGACCATCATCTCCTGATAGGCTTCTTCACGCCGTTCATAAACCATGGCCAGCACAACACTATCAAAAAAATGCATCAAGGCATGTTCAAAACGAGTCCCCCCACCCCCGCTTGAAAGCTGCTTGGTAGGAGGAGCATCCTGCGGTGAAAACTCGATAACAAAATCGGCAATTTCGGCTAATTTTGATTGCTGTTTTCCCACCACGCCAACGACGCTTGCACCCACTTCTTTCGCTTTCTGTGCAAAAAGTAAAACCGAAGCGGTGCCTCCCGACCCCGAAGCAATCATAAATACGTCACCTTCGGCAATGGAAGGGCAATCCGGTTCTCCAACCAGGTGAACTTCATATCCCATATGCATGAGGCGCATAGCAAAACCCTTAAGCATCAAAAAACTTCTTCCCCGGGCCCAGAAAAAGAGCCTTCTTCTCGGCCATTCATTCTGGATTTTCTCCAGGAAGTTTTTAACGGTCTCTTCCTGCAAGGTTGCCAGCAGTTCTCCTGCCTCACGCAAAATTAAATGGAACGCTGCGTCAAATTTAATATTCATCTGCCACCCTCCTCAGTTCCGCTACCACTTTCTCCGGCGTATCGCTTCCCGTAAGCGCCGAGCCGACCACAACCAGGGCAGGACGCAAAACGGAAAGAAGTGCCGGCAAAGTAGCCGGACCGATGCCCCCGGCTACCATGATCCGTTGTGCTTCAACACTTCCCAATGGATGTGCAGATATTCTTTCTGACAGTCTTTCTCCTTTCCCCGCTTCATCGGAAGAAAGATGGAGACATACGAACTCAGGCCGCAGAGAACCGATGATATCCACTTTTGCCCGGTCAGAGGAAGAAAGGTCAATGCTATCGACAACCACATTCACTCCCACCTCTAGTGCTGTCTCCTGAACTTCCCGCAGAGTTACCTCAGAAGCTCCGGCAAGCACGGAGACAAGCTGAGCCCCGGCTTGGGCTGCTTCCCGTGTTTCCCATTTTCCGGCATCTACGATCTTGGTATCGACAAAAAGAGGCACATCCTCACCTGTCCACTCACGCACCTTTCCCACCACTCCCAAACCATGCTGGATGATAAGAGGCGTACCAACCTCAACCACGTCAACGAGTGAAGAGATATCCTGACACAATGTCTTTACCCGCTCCAGGGGAAGGATATCCAATGCCATAACAAGGCGTATGCTCATAAGGTATCTCCTTCCAAAAGTCTCATCACCAGACCTGTCCAGATCTTTGGATAAAAGTACGTTGACTTTTGGGGCATGCGCTGAGAATGTGCGACTGCCCGCTCTACTTCTTCAAGGGGAGTGGGCCTCATAACGAACACCAGCTGGTAGTGATTTTCCTGCCGTGCCACCGCGAATACGTCTTTGCTTCCTTTCAGGTAATCGACATTATCCGCCTGCATTTCTTCACTCAGGCCAAGCACTCTCTTCAACACCAGTTCATGAAGAATAGAAGTATCAAGGAACCTGTTAACGTTTTCAGCTCCCAGAAGTTCATCCATCACTGCATCGTTCTTCAGGGTTATGGCTCCCCACTCTTCAGTAAATTTATTATAAACACCGATGGTACGCCCGGAACTCTTACCCAAAAAGGTTTCCATGTCCTCTTCGTTTTTGAACCGGTTGACTGAAAAATAATCCTCACATGCGGAGAAAAACGATCGAATAGTTTCTTCACTCAGGCCGTGCACCAGGCGGTGGGTAGGCAAAGCTAAAAGTCCCGGGTTTTTAATATTCACCAGTGTCATCATTACATAATCAGCAGGCACCGGTTCCAGGGGATCACCCAGCTGCTCTCTCACTTCCCTGCGGTACAGGAGGCTTGTTTCATATCGATGATGACCATCGGCTATAACAATGGTGCGCGGGTTCATGATGTGGCGGATTTCAGACTCGACTGTGCGATCCTGTATACGCCACAAACGGTGAGTGACATCCTGGAAGTCAGTGAATTGGCACAGTAAGGCTTCAGTTTTTTTATTTTCCTCCAATAAGTGATCTATGGTAGAGGAGGCATCATTATATATTCCGAATATCTGTTCCAGGTTCGCTTCGCACGCACGCAGAAGTTCCAAGCGGTCCTGCGAGTATTTGGGCATGGTTTTTTCGTGCGGCATAATAATTTTTTTTTCAAACTCCTCGAGTCTCACCAAACCCACAAAACCAGTACGTTTTTGCAGTGGATGTGAAGCGTTTACCCTGAATTCCTGCTCATAAATATATATAAATGGGTTTTCATCTCTGCGCAAAATTCCCCGGTTCAACCAGGACCGAAAAAGGGAGGCAGCCTCTTTATATCCATTCTCCGTATGTCCCAGCGTGACATTAACGATATTCAGCGGATTACCTGCCAAGGCTTTTCTTCTTTTCTCTGATATAACGTCATAAGGGGGAGCTACAAGTGAATCCACTCCCTCCTTTTCACATAGCTCCTCTGCATAGGTCACTCCCCTGAAAGGTTTCACCACTGCCATTTCTGTTTTACCTCCTCTTTGCATTATTGCGGAAAGGAAAGTGCTTCAAAAAAATGCTCCTGGAAGTCTGCTCGTCCGGAGAGTTCCACATATTCGGCACGCTGTGAAAATTCAGCTGCCTGCTCCCGGAAAGTACGTGAAAGAAGCGCACGCTTGGCTCCAAAGAGAGAGGCGTTCCCGACAGTCGCCACCCTGCCATCGGGGGGGACAAGACCGATAATTGCCGCGCTCTCAGGGTTGATAAAGCTTCCAAAAGCTCCTGCCAAAACGACTCTCTTTATGTTTTCCTCCCTCAAACCTGCAATGTGGAGGAGGATACGCCTTCCCGCTTGAAACGCCGCCTTAGCAAGCTGCAACTGCGAAATATCTTCCTGGCTCAATGAAATGAGAGGGTTATCGCTGAGAATGAAGTAACGCTTCCTCTCGTTTTTTCCCATACGTTCTGCATACTTTCCTGCATTTTCGGCAAAACGTCCGGTAGGAGAGATAAGCTTTTCTCTCACCAAACAGGCAAGCGAATCAATAAGACCTGTACCACAGATACTGCGGGGCGGTACGTCACCTATAGTGTAAAAGTGCAGTGACCCTTGGTCGATTTCAACCGCTGATATTGCTCCTGCAGAAGCCCTGGAACCATATTGAATTTGCGCTCCCTCGAAAGCAGGTCCAGCCGCGGTGCCGCAGCACAGAATACGGCCATCATGTATTAATACAATCTCTCCGTTAGTACCGATATCAATGTAAAGAAGTGCTTCGGATGCCTTTTCCAGTTCATGGGAAGTCAGACCGGCGACAATGTCGCCTCCCACGTATCCGGCTATTGCCGGGAAAACATAGACATCCGCTTCAGGATTTACCTTTAGACCTATTTCTTTGGCAGAATACAGGCTTTCCCGTGTCCACACCGAAGCATAAGGCGCCACACCAATAGCCAGTGGAGAAACCCCCAGAATGAGATGCTGCATTACGGTGTTACCTGCCATAGACACCGCAAAAATCCTCTCTGGATCGCGTTCTGCCTTCCGGCAGGATTCCTTGACCAGATCGTTCACCGTTTCGACCAGCAATTTCCTGAGCTGTTCCAGGGAAGCAGGGTTTTCCTGAACGGCTTTCATGCGTGAAATGACATCTGCACCGTAACGCCCTTGCCGGTTCATTGCTCCCGCTCGATGAACCGTATGCCCACTCACTAAATCCACCAGCTCAACCGCCACTGTTGTTGTGCCTAAGTCAACCGCCAGTCCTAAAAAGGTGCCATGTTCCGATTGTCTTCCTGCCCATCTCACATGGCGAGAACTTCCGATTAATTCAAGCTGAATGTCGCTTTCTTCACCAATACTCGAGATTCCCTGTAAAGCTTTTATGCTCCACTCACAACCGTTGATGTTTACCGAAACCCCCTCTTCAATGAGTTCCTGCAGTGTTTTAACCTTGTCCAGAGAGGGTTTCCGTAGTATTACTTCTTCCCTCCACATGGGAAGGTCGAGAGCTATAGCTTCTTTTGTTTCGGTATACACCTCCAGCGGTTCAGTCAAGGAAAAGGATATGTCTAAACGCAAATCCGACTCAGGTTTCGCCTGACAAGCCAGGCGAAAACCATTTTTCAACCTCTCCCCCAAATGTTTTTTTTCCAACGAAGTCGGCTCGCTGCACTCACCGGAAAGAACCTGAACCACACATTTACCACAGGAACCAAAGCCACCACAATAAGCCTCGATTTCAATATCTTCACGCAAGAGGCTCTCAAGCAAAGATTCACCATGCCTGGTAACAATTTCCTTATCCAGGTTAACAACGGTAACACGAGGCATTTCCGTCCTCCTGTTTTTTCAAATGAACAAACAAAAAGAGGGATTCCTTTTATGAATCCCTCTCGGTTCAATTGCTTTCCCTCTCTTGAGAAAAGAAAGGTAAGGATACTTACATTATCCTGTTTCCCCGTGTGTCCTGTCAATACATATTCATCTAACCAGCGAACGCATTTCGTGCATGTCGTACAAGAAGCGAACGGAGCCGATTGAGTGCTGCTCCCAGCTCGAATTTTCTGAAAATCGCATAATCCGGCCCTGGCCGCCGGGCAAGTACGGCAAGTCCTTCTCTTTCAATGTCCTTCATCACTTTATCCAGCACTTCACCAATAAGCGTCTTGCCATCTATGTAATGATTTTTAGCGTACCAGAGAGCATCGCCGATCGCTCGGGTTTGGCCGGAATCAATAAGTTGCCCGATAGCAGAAAGATTAATTGTTTCAGTTCCGAATAGGATATGATTCCGGTCCCTGATTTTCACGCTAACCTCTTTTTTCCCTTTTCTTGCATGTATACTTTCTGGAATGGGAACCCGGCTCATAAGCGGGTTGAATGCTTCCAGCACTTCATGTTTCCTTTCGGTTTGAAATTCTGCAGCCACCCGGCGAGCCTCCCGGGTGAGATCACGTGGACGATACGTATTCATCCCCATAACTTTACAAGCCACGTCAAAATAGTCTCCGCTTCCACCCATAACCAATATTGTTGATACACCATGACGCTTGTATATCTCTTCCACCCGGTCGATAAAGGGAGTAATAGGTTCACACTCCTTGGAAACCAAGGCCTGCATCCGGCGATCCCGGATCATGAAGTTAGTGGCAGCGGTATCCTCATCGATCAGCAAAAGAGAAGCTCCCATTTCAAGAGACTCCATGATATTCGCCGCCTGAGAGGTAGAACCGGATGCGTTTTCTGTAGAAAAAGCCGTTGTATCCTGGCCAAAGGGAAGACCGTTTATAAAAGGAGATATATTCACACCCGATACCCTTCTACCATCCTCGGCACGTATTTCCACCGCGCGGGGGGTGGTGATCACCAATTCCCGGCCATCTCCCGGCCGGTGATTATATACACCCCGCTTGAGAGCTTCAAGAAGGGTGGATTTCCCATGAAACCCCCCTCCTACCACGAGTGTTACGCCTTTGGCAATGCCGGTACCACTCACACAACCGGCGTTGGGAAGGTCAAAAGATACTTCGAGTTCTTCCGGAGAAAGCCATTTTATGACCTTCTCACCCCTCAAAGGCCGCTCATCTATACCTGAGGTGCGCGGCAACACACTCTCGCGAGCCACAAATGCAACCAATCCTTTTTCCTCGAGAGCTTCCCTCAAAAAGTCCGCGTCTTCGTTCACATCACAATAACGTTGTATCAATGATGCATCATTGTTGCGATAGGTGAGCGTTTCTTCAACAATGCGAGGCAGGTCTTCACAGAGCATTCGTGCGGCAATGCGCCCTGAAACCCTGCGTCCCTGCGCGGGAAGGCCCACCATGAATTGGGCCTCGACAAACTCCCTATTCACTGACAAAGCAGTACGTGCAAGCATTTCCTGGCCGGGATGGTCAGCCTGCATCAAACCGCTTTTCCCGCTTCCCCTGCGCTTTTGTGCTTTATTCAAGGCAAGACAGAAGGTATGCAAGAGGTAATTTTCCAAGCCTATCCGGCGACTGAGATTTTGATACGTGTGCCGTGGATAACCAGCTACAGCCTGTGGAACCCGCACTCTCATTCTGCTCGGAGCAGCAAACGGATCACCTTGCACTTTATCTATGTATGCTGTGAAGGTCGAATAATCATAATGCCCCCTGATGTCCTTGTAAGCGGGATACCCTCTTCCGTCGATTCTCAAAAGTTCTTTTCTCAGATATTCCCGATCCATGCTATCACCTCTCTGAAAACCGTAAGCCCTCAACCATCTTTTATACCTGATATCAAGTATAATGTGCAAATTGAGAGATGATTCACACCCTCACTGAAATCCACAATAATGGGAAGAGAAAACCGGGACAAACCGGTATAATAGGGTAACGTGTATTTAGAAAGGAGCCCGATATGCCAAAAAGAGAAGATATCAACAAAATCCTCATTATCGGTTCAGGACCCATTATCATCGGGCAAGCTGGTGAATTCGATTATTCCGGTTCGCAAGCCTGTAAAGCTCTGCGGAAATTGGGGTACGAGATTATTTTGGTCAATTCCAATCCAGCCACCATAATGACCGACCCGGACTATGCCGATGTGACATACATCGAACCCCTGAACGTCCCGACCTTGGAAAAAATTATCGCCCGCGAGCGTCCCGACGCTATCCTTCCTAATTTGGGAGGCCAAACAGGACTCAACTTGACTTCAGGCTTACACCGGCAGGGGATTCTGGAAAAGTACGATGTACAGGTCATAGGAGTAAAGGTAGACGCTATCGAAAGAGGTGAGGACCGAATCGCTTTCAAGGAAACCATGCACCGCCTGGGAATCGATATTCCTCGCAGCCACGCCGCCTATACTTTGGAGGAAGCGGAAAAAGTTGCCGAACAATTGGGCTTCCCCCTGGTAGTACGTCCTGCCTACACCATGGGTGGTACAGGGGGTGGACACGCATACAATATCGAGGAATTCCGCCTCATCGCCCAAAGGGGTTTAGCCGCAAGCCTGGTAGGGCAGATTCTGGTGGAAGAATCAGTTATTGGCTGGGAAGAACTCGAACTTGAGGTAGTGCGGGACTCCCGTGGTCAAAAGGTGAGTGTTTGCTTTATCGAAAACGTCGACGCCATGGGGGTTCACACGGGGGATTCCTTCTGTGTGGCGCCCATGATCACAATTTCAGAGGACCTCCAAAAAAGGCTCGAACACTACGCCTATAAAATCGTCGACGCCATAGAAGTTATCGGAGGAACCAATATCCAGTTTGCCCATGATCCGGTCACAGACCGGGTGGTGGTCATCGAAATCAACCCCAGGACTTCGCGTTCATCAGCCCTTGCATCGAAAGCAACCGGGTTCCCTATCGCCCTCGTTTCAGCCATGCTCGCCTGTGGTATTACGCTTGCCGAAATTCCCTACTGGCGGGAAGGGACCCTGGATAAATACATCCCCAGCGGTAACCACATAGTGGTCAAGCTTGCCCGTTTCGCCTTTGAAAAATTCAAAGGGGTTCACGACCGGCTTGGAACGCAGATGAGAGCGGTCGGGGAAGTAATGAGTATCGGCAAAACCTACAAGGAAGCTTTTCATAAAGCCATCCGCAGCCTGGAAA
>SKXZ01000048.1 GCA_007128145.1 Candidatus Nitricultor lacus
AAAGAAAAAAACCATACGGTGGATATAGCCAACCTGAAAAAAAGCGAAAACCGTGCATTCCGTCGGAAAGTTCAAATGATTTTCCAGGATCCCTACGAATCCTTGAACCCGCGTATGACAATTTTTGATATCGTGGCCGAACCCCTTTCTATTCACCATACCGCTGACCCGGCAGAACGGGAGGAAAGAGTGTTTTCAATAATGAGGAAGGTGGGTCTTACCTCATCAGAGGGGTTTCTGTTTCGTTTTCCCCATGAATTGTCCGGGGGGCAGCGTCAACGGGTAGCTCTGGCACGGGCACTGGTATTGAATCCACGATACCTGGTGGCTGATGAACCTACTTCGATGCTCGATGTGTCTATCCGAACCGGGATAATGGAGTTGATGCTCGAATTGCAAAAGGAATTCACCACCAGCGTTTTATTTATTACCCATGATCTGGCGGTTGCCCGGTATATGGCTGACCGAATAGCGGTAATGTACCTGGGAAAAATCGTGGAGGAGGGGGAAACGGAAAGCGTGATTGCCAATCCCCTTCATCCTTATACCAAGGCCCTTCTTGAAGCGGTACCGGTGCCGGATCCACGGAAAAAAAGAGGTGATGTTCCAATCAAAAGCGGCATACTGCAATCAATTGATCCTTATCCACGGTGTCGCTTTTTTGAGCGGTGTTTGAGGGCAGATACTGTTTGTGAAAAAATGGATCATCCGCATCTTGAGGAAAAACAAAAAGGGAGGAAAGTAGCTTGTCACCTGGTAGAAAGAAAGGAGGAAGACCTGTCATGACTCGAACGGGATTTGCGGTCATGATAATGACATTATGCATGGTGGTGTTTGTGTGTGATGCAGGAGCAGTTGAATTGAATTACCGGGAAAAAATATTGGATAACGGCTTTCGAATATTAGTGGAGGAAGTACCGGGTCCCGGTATTGTTTCTGCGGGAATATGGGTGGCGGTTGGATCGGTACATGAAAAGGAAGAAGAAGCGGGAATCGCACATTTTGTTGAGCATATGCTGCTCAAGGGGACCGAAAACCGCCCGCCGGGACACATCCAGGAAGAAGTTGCTTCTCTGGGAGGACGTATCAACGGAGCTACTTCTTTTGAGTATACCTATTATTTTTTAACCCTTCCCGGGCATTTTTGGAGAGAGGGCCTGGATGTCCTCTCAGACATTGTGCTTCACCCGTCTTTTGATCCACAGGAATTCGAACGGGAAAAAGAGGTGGTGTTAAGGGAGATTGATGAACGTGAAGATTCTCCCGGGAGCCGTGTATCCAGAATGTTTTTTGAAGGTCTTTTTGATTACCATCCCTATGGAAGACCTATCATTGGTTACCGTGAGGTAGTGAAGGAGCTGTCCCGGGAAGATCTCATGCGCTTTTACAACGAGCACTATCATCCGGAAAATATGCTCTTGGTTGTTACAGGCGACATTGAAGTAGAAGCAGTAATAGAGAGCGCGATACAATGGTTTGACGATGTTCCCGCTGGACAGCCTCCTCATTTTTCACCACCTTCCGAGCCACCACTCTCGGGGGTACGGCTTGTGGAAGAATATGCCGATATCCGCAGTGTGTACTGGATGCTTGGATTTCACGGGCCTTCCCTGAGGGAAACCGGCGATGCGTATGCTCTTTCAATGGCCGCTGCAATACTCGGGGGAGGGCGAAGTTCCCGGTTATACAGGTCGATACGTGAGGAAAAGGGTTTGGTGAGTTCGATCAGTGCTTCTTTTCTTCCGTTGACTGATGAGGGAGTGGCAATGGTAAGAGTGGTTGCATCACCGGAAAACCATGAAATGGCGAAATCAGCCGTACGAAAAGAGATAAAAACATTCCTGGAGGAAGGTCCTACCGAAGAGGAGATGAAGCGTGCACGCACCATGATTGCAAGCTCGCTTCTCTTTTCCATGGAGGGAGCTTCAGGAAGAAGAGACCAATACGGATACTTTGGGGTAGCAGATAACCTCGGGTACCTGCGTGGGTACCTGGAGGGAATCCAAACGGTAACCATTGATGAAGTGACCGAAATTTCAAGAAAATATTTATCAAGCGATGATTTTCTGTGGGCTGTGCTCCGTCCCCTGGAGGAGGTGGAATGATGAGGATTTGTGGAGTAGCGGTGATAATGTTGTGTGCTATGCTTGTCATTACTGGAGTGGCTTTAGCGAAACCAACGTCCTGGGAAATGGACAATGGCCTTACCGTTATTATGGAAGAAAACCATCTGGTTGATATTGTCGCCCTTGAAGTTTTCCAGCGTGGAGGCGTGCTTTACGAAGAAGAGGAAAATGCCGGTATTACCAGGCTCCTTGCCCGGAGCCTTGATAAGGGTACGAAATACCGGGATGCTGCTGAAATAGCCGCTGCTTTTGATGACCTGGGCGCAGCTTTATCAGTGCAGCTTTTGCCTGATATGACCTGTGTATCCCTGCGTGCTCCCGGAGAAACCTTTCTTTCTGCCTTGGCGATCCTCGCGGAAATACTCATCGAACCGGTCTTTCCTCAAAAAGAAATTGAAAGGGAACGGGCTTTGTTGATCGAAGATATCCGTCGAAGCAGGGATGAGCCATTTGTCGCTCTGTATGACAGTTTTCGTGAAACATTTTACCGTGATCACCCATACAGACTTGCGGAAAGCGGGGGAGAAGAAGCCGTATCTACTCTTACCAGGGAAGACCTGGTTGATTTTTACCGTCGTCACTGGGTAGGGGAAAATACCGTTATATCCCTGGTGGGGAATTTTGAAACAGAGCTCATGCGTGAGAAACTTACAGAGTATTTTTCCGCAATGAGCGAGGTTTCTGCGCCTGAGTTTCTTTCTTTACCGGAGAAACCTCCTTCTCAAATTCAGCGAGTCGCTGAGGATGTTGCCATGCATTCTTCCTGGTTAATGGTGGGATATCCCGCTCCGCCCGCTGACCATCCCGATTACGCTGCCATGCGGGTAATCAACGCCCTGTTGGGCCACGGAGGGAGTTCACGGTTGTTCCTGGAAGTGCGTGGTCGAAGAGGGCTTGCCTATTCAGCTTTTTCATTCTATCCGACCCGCATGCATCCCAGCCATCTTGCCTCATATGCGGTCGTCGAACCGGGCAAGGAAGAAGAGGCTTTACGCGCCATGCAGAAGGTAATAGAAGGGCTTAAGGAAGAACTGGTGAAAGAAGGAGAAATCGCCCGGGCCCGCAATATCGTGATCGGGGAGCATCTCCTGGCCCAGGAGACCCGGGCCGGGCGTGCCTGGAGGCTTGGATGGATGGAAACCATGAGCCGGGGATACGACTACGTCGATACCCTCGCAGATGAAGCAGAAGATGTAGATGCACAGGTTATTCAGCGTGTTGCCCGTGAATATTTCAATGTACCGTCCATCGTGGTTCGCGGCCCTGGTGGAGGGTGATAGGTTCTTTATCACAGAAGGTGCCCCAGCAACCACGTTGCCAGGAGAAAATAAATGGCAAGTCAATGGTAGAATGTCAACACCGAATTTGTTATAAATGGGGAGTGGCTTTTTGGAGGGGAGCGGTTTTACTATCACGACAGGGAGAGCAGGAACAGTTATGGCAGAAGAAACCAATTCCTCCACCCAATTGGCTGTGAACCCCTATAAGGGAATTGATTGGTCCAGTATACAGCAGTGCCGGGCGAATTTCCATGCGCATACTACAAGAAGCGATGGGCGTATGGATCCCCCTGATGTCATTGATGTCTACCATGAAGCAGGGTATTCGATTCTGGCCATAACCGAGCATGACCATTATACAGATGCTATAACATGGCCATGGAGTAAGTGGGACAGGGACCCGGTCGAACTGGGAATGCTGGCCGTACAGGGGAACGAAATATTCCAATTCAACGATGTTGGAAGCCTTTTTAACGGTTATAGTCACAGCCCTCCGGGGTTGAGCATAGAAGAAGTGAAAGAGGGCCTGGATGAAATAACTTCACGCCACGGATTGGCCCTGTTTTACCATCCTGGCCGCAGTGGTGAAAAACACGCTTGGTATGCGGATTTTTTCAGTCGCTACAGCACATTGCTCGGTTTAGAAGTATTCAACCAGAGCGACCGTTTTTCCACGGACCGGTTGACTTGGGACAGGGTGCTTGGTCTTACCATGCCGGAAAGACCGGTATGGGGATTCAGCAATGATGACTCACACCGCTTTGAGCACCTGTTCGGCAATTACCAGTTTATGCTCATGGAGGAACTTTCCGAAAATGCGCTTCGCCGTGCATTGCAGGGGGGTTCCTTTTTTTTCTGCAGGGAACCGGGCCGCTCTGGAAGGGCTTTGGCTCCACGGGTGGAAGGTGTCCTGGTGAATGAAGAGCGTTGTACCATAACGATTGAAGGAGCGGGGTGGAATGAAGTGGAGTGGATATCGGAAAAGAGTGAAATAGTGGGAAGAGGGGATGTTTTTAGCTATAGGCACATACAGAGTCCTTTTGTGAGGGTTCGCCTGGTCGGGCCTTTTGGCGAAACAGGCTCTCAACCTTTCGGTTTTGTCCGTTCTCGTGGATAGCGCTTCCGTTTTTTGCTCCGGCGTACAGTTAAAGACACGAGGGCAGCCAGAAGAAACACGCATCCCCACGGGAAAAGATCTCCCGACCATCCATAGACCGTTGCGGTTCCTTTTACAGGAAGGTGGGCATGCATTACCCTTGTTTGGCTGTGGAATGAATTCACTTGAGAGAGAACTCTTCCCTGATAATCACTTGCCAATGTCAACCCATTGCTGGTTGGACGCAGTATTGAGAACCCCTGCTCCAGGGCGCGAAATACTGCCATATAGGCATGGTGTGGAGTGATCTCAAGCCAGTCGCTGGAGGGAACAATCAAGATGTCGATTGCTTCCTTTCCCGGACGGCGGAAGAGTTGAGGGAAGTCCGCGTCAAAACAAACCACGGCTCCGATTCGGCCAATAGAGGTATTTGATACAGGGATATAATCGGACCCACGTTCCGTAACAGCGTCCTCAAGGCCCGGCACAGGCCTTACTTTTTGAACTTCCCATTCGCTTTCTCCATTTGGATTGAACAGAACCACAGTATTTTCAACCGGCCGATCTTTCTGTGGATCGATCATGAGCATGGTAGCAGCGAGGTAAATCCCTTGTTCCCGGGATACCCTTGAGGCATCAATTAAAAAATCTTGCCGTTCGTCAGCAAGAACCATGGTGGAACCCTCGGACCAGGCTATGCATGCAGCTCCTGTTTGTGCGGCATTTCGAGTCAACTCAAGCATTTCCTGCCGCTGTTGTGAAGCCATTTCTCTTAATGGTTCCCATGCTGAATTGTCAAGGGTGCGAGATGGAGAGGAGAGAATATTCAATGCTTTTTCAAGGAGTACAGGGAGAGCACCGGGAGCCGTAACTGCAGCTACGTGGACTGTAGGGGAAGCGGGTGGATAAAGTGAAAGCCGTGCACCGCCCCAAACAAGGACCATGGTGAGGGAGACTAAAAAGACAAGGGCAGGCCGTCTGAATTTTTTCCAATGAAATTTCTTCTCCCAAGCCCAATTAACGGTGGAGGCGAACCAAGATATGATAAAAGATATACCCCACAATCCAGTGAGAGAAAGGACTTGCAGAAACGGAAGATTTCCCCACTGGGAATAAGCGGTTACATTCCAGCTTCCGAACGGTCCTAAGGATACCAGGTAATCCATAGTGGTGAAGGAAGCGGGAAACACCAGAATACTGATAGGTTTCTTTATTCGAGACACAAGTAATCGATCAACGAGGTATGGAAGAGTGCTGCAAAGGGCGGCAAAAGCGATAAATAAGATATAAGCCGGTCTTGGCAGAGGGATTATCCCTTCCCAGGAAGGATATAAGGCAAGTGCGATGCTCCCCCAGCCGAGGAAAAAGGCACGCAAGGGGGGTTGTGTACGGAAAAAGCGCAACATGAAGGTGAGTCCCAACCACAGGGAAACCGGCATTACCCAGCGTCCGGAACTGAAGAGGGATAAACCGAAAGCAAGGACCAACCAGAGGTAGGACCAACGGTCATCCGGGTATTTCTTTTCCATGCTTTACAACCTCCTCGTAAAAAAAGGGGGATTCTTCAATCATATTATCAGATTTTCATTAAAAAGAAGTAGGGAAGCATCGGAACAAGCGTTAAAAAGTGTGTAAGGTAATAGTGAGAATGGAGGTGAAAATATGCTAGTCGAAGAATTTGACGCTTTCATATTGGATTCAGACGGGGTTGTGCATATCGGTGAAAACTTGCTTTCCGGGGTTTCGGAAACGATAGAACGTTTAAAAGAGAATGGGAAAGAGGTTGTGTTTATCACAAATGATCCAGGTCCCTCCACCAGGGAGCTGGTTTATCGATACCGGGAGATGGGGTTAGCGGTGGGAGAAAAGGATGTAGTCTCTCTCACAGGTGTTATGAGCCGTTTACTCCTTACGAAAAAGATACGTTATGTGTATGCTCTGGGAAGTGCCGGTTTACAAGAGGAGTTGGAAAAAGCGGGATTGCTGCTCAGAGAAAAAAATGCACAAGCTGTTGCGGTTGGGTATCATCCCCATCTTACTCTGGAAGAATATGCACAAGCAGCATACATGATTGGGGAGGGAGCACTTTTTTTGGGATCAAATCGTGACCTTTCTTATCCCACACCTAAAGGGTTTGCTCCAGCCGCAGGAGCCTTTGTGAGAGCATTGGAAATGGCTACGGGAAAGCTTGCCATATGCGCCGGGAAGCCCTCTTCTTATATTTTTCATGAGGCATTGTCTCGTTTCACCCCCCATGCAAGGGTTGCGGTGGTGGGAGATATGCCTGATATTGACATAGTAGGCGCACACCAGGTGGGTTTGAACGGCATACTGGTTTCTTCTGAACACACCCAATTTCCTTCTTCCAAAGATTACCGCTTACCTCAGGCAACAATACGAGCGCTTTCGGAACTTTTTGCTGAGCATATACCATTTCACCCCTGGGTGAGACCCGCTTATCCCTGGCCGGAAAAAGTGGCCCCCGCGGTGGGTGCTTTGATTTTGGACAACCATGGAAAAGTCTGCCTGGTGAAGCGCACCGATTCAGGCATCTGGGCGCTCCCTACAGGCTGGGTGGAACGTGGTGAATCAACGGAGGAAGCGGTGGTCCGTGAAGTGCGAGAAGAAACCGGGTATGAGGTCAGCGTAAAAAACCTCTTAGGTGTATATTCACTTCCGGAAGATATGACCGTGGAATACCCGGATGGACAGTGTGTACAATTCGTTACTGTTTGCTATTGTTGTAAGATTGTTGGAGGCAGTTGTATGCCTGACCCCCGGGAAGTGCAGAAGTGTCTCTTCTTCCCTCTGGATAAGCTTCCGGAATGCCTGGTGCGCAGTCACCGGAAATGGATTGAGAAAGTTAGAGGAGAGATGCCTACCTTGATATAAAGAATCATAACTCTTTTGTATTGATTGTTACCCTTTTCAAGAGGAGAGCTTTTATCTACAATAGTCGGGCACAAGGTTTACTTATAGTGATGACGATAATATCTGTGGAGAAAGGGGTTGTGGATCTTTATGGCTTTTCAGGTGACATATATGGGAGCGTTTACTGACTACCTGAAATGTCCCTCCCCGCACCTTCCTGAATTTGCGTTTATCGGGCGTTCAAATGTGGGGAAATCATCTCTGGTGAATGTGCTCATGGGGAGGAAAAAGCTGGCCCGTGTCTCCGCAGAACCAGGCAAAACCCGTCTTATTCATCATTATCTGATTGAAAACAAGTGGTACTTGGTGGATCTGCCCGGATATGGCTATGCACGTGTTTCAAAAGAAAGCCGTGGGAATTGGGCGCGATTTGTTGCTGAATACCTTCTTTTTCGTTCCAATCTGGTTTGCCTTTTTGTGTTGCTTGATATTCGGCATTCACTGCAAAAAATTGACAGGGAAGTATTAGAATGGCTTCATAACCACGAAGTTTCCTTTGTCCTTGTTTTCACCAAGGCGGATAAACTGTCCGGGAACCAGCGCGCACGCTCATTAGCTTCATTGAAACGTGAGCTGGCCGGAGAATGGGAAGAAACACCGCCCTTTTTTCTGGCTTCTTCTGTGACTGGAGAGGGGAAGGAAGACATACTCGCATTTATATCCCGTCATTCTCGCGCCTGGAAAGAGAACGTTAATGGTGAGTAAGGGGAAAAGTTTTCAAGAACTCTTGTATCGAGAAGCGGCCGCGTTCCTTCGCACTCTCGAGAGTGCGGGCGTAACAGGTGAAGTGGTAGAAGATTCATTCAGGGATTATTCAGTGAAAGTGCGGCTTTTTCAAGGAAACATGGAATTAGGGAAGGTTCCCATATATTACAGTCCACGCCGGCATTCTTTTACCCCTCACTTTGGAGAAGTACGGGAGAAAGAAGCTATACCGACATTTGTGAAGGCTTGGAATAAGCGTGATTGCAGGAGTTCGGAATGGGTCGCTTATGTTGATGGGTCCTATTGTGCGGGAAAGGTCGGTTTTGGAGCGATTATTCTTTTGCAGAATACAGTAAAGAAAGAAACATGGGGTACTGTTCCCCCGGCATGGAGGAGGTCACGCCAAGTTGGGGGTGAACTGTACGCTGTATGCCGGGTACTTGATTGGTGTAGAAAACACGGTGTGAAGGAAATCACTATCCATTACGATTACAAAGGTATTGAGGAGTGGGCTACGGGTCGCTGGCGGACCAATATTCCGCTCACCCGGCGGTATGCGTCGATTGTGAAAAGCAGCAACGTTACTGTACATTGGGAAAAAGTGCGCGGCCACTCGGGTGATAAGTGGAATGATGCAGCAGATGCTCTGGCCCGTCGCGGCGCGCTTGAACAAAAAAAGTGATTTTTTACAGATCCTCAAACCCGGTATTCATGATGGGGTAATGAGACCAGCTGTAAAAATCAAAGTGCCACCATTCATCATCATACACTGTGAAGCCGTAATCAGCCATGACATGTTCAAGGAATGTACATGAGAAAACCGGTAAAAAACGGGAAAGTTTCATTTTCTTCCTCCTGAAATGGGTTGTAAGGTTAAATGGAGAAATCTTGCTTCAAATCCCTTTGCACGCGGTGAGCAACAGTATAATCCACAGGAGACTGGAGCCAGAGGGCGGTGATGAAGATGTGTGACTCGAATGCTTTGCCAGGATAAACTTTTTTCAGATCCGCTGGCAAAAAATACTTGGTAATCGCTTTTGTGCTTGAGTAATCGAAAATGCAGTACTTGGTCGTTCAACTGGAAGTTTTGTGTAGACCAATCGGAAAAACCATGGTTTGTCACCACAGCACCCAGCTGCGACGGCTTTTCGCACTCGTATTCTACGGAAGTTTTGAGCCAAGAGTAGGGAGAGACCCGCACCATAAGGCCGGCTTGATCATACTGGTGCCGGGGTTTCATCAGGAGCGATGTGGAAAGCTCCCAGTCTCCGCTTGCTTTGGTAAAAAGAAAATGTCCATTATCTGCGCGAAAGCGATAGTGGGTTTGTTGCCAGAAGTCAGTTCCAGCATCCGGGTGGACGACGAGCCCGTGATTTTTTTTGTCTATTTCCCAACTTGGAGGAGGGTTCAACCAATCGAGGCGTTTATCAAGTGGCTCGGTATTGAAGGTAACGCTAAAGGGTGATGTCTCCATGAAAATATCCTTTCTCTTCTTTCTAGATAGATTGTAAATGCGTATATTACCAGTGATCGGTGATCAGTATCTCCTCCTCGAAAGCGACTCTAAACTCTTGACCTTAGACCGTCTTTAACCTTTAGCCCTCACGCTCTTTATTTTCATCCTTCGATGCCGCCACACAGTGGCAGGGTAGCTCCTCTGTAAAATACCGTGAGGAGTGAGGAGTAAGGAGTGAGGAGTAAAAGACCCCACTTCTTACAGTTCACGTTCACGGCTCATTATTTCTCTTGTCTTGCGAGCACCGCCGATAGGCGGTGCGTGGCAATCTATGTTTTTTGCCTACACACAAGCATAGACTGCCGCGTCGCTTCGCTCCT
>SKXZ01000147.1 GCA_007128145.1 Candidatus Nitricultor lacus
AAATACGCTGCTATCTCGCAACCAAACATATTGTTGAAGAAAATTCACTTGATTTCTTTGGAGTGAAATGTCACTGTGAAATGAGTGAGCACTATGTTCCCCAATGTTTGAGTGCGGCTCTTTTTAATGATCCATATGATTGGGATGGCCCGAAGGATCCCGTGGTCATGGCCTGCGAAACAGATGCTGATGGCGCCCTCACCATGCAAATTCTTAAGATGCTTTCTGACTTACCGGTACTCTTTATGGATTTCCGCGATTATGACCCTGAGTATAATTGTTTTGTTTTCTGTAACTGTGGCTCACAGGCTACATGGTATGCGGGTTGTTCGGATACACCGGAAGATAATTTGAAAAATGTTATACTTCAACCCACAATACCCATGTTTCGGGGTGGGGGGTGCCATGTACAATATATGGCCAAACCGGGTGTCTATACACTTGCTCGCCTTGGGAGAAAAGGAGACAAGTACTGGATGATTATTATGAAAGGTGAGGGGATAGAGGTACCTCGTGAAAAAATGAAAGAGAGCACCTGGGAATGGCCGCACGTTTTTATTAAACTCGATATTTTACCCAAGGATTTAATAAAGACATTTCCATCAAACCATGCTCATGCCGTGCTCGGAGATTGGGTTGATACTCTGGTGGAAACATGTAAATATTTAGGTATCGAACCAGTGGTTATGGGGTAAAAAGGAAATTATTTACCCACTGAAAATGTGGTGGATTTCTCATTATAGAAACGTGAAGTAGGGGAGGATGGTATGCGTACATTTGTTTTAGGCATAGATCTCGGGACCTCATCACTTAAGGCCACTATAATGGATGGGGAATCAGGTCACATACATGCTGAATCAGCTGACCTTTCTGTATCTTACCCTGATTCTTTCAGTGCGGAACAAGATCCCCGTGACTGGTGGAGCGCATTTCTTGCTGTCATGCAAAAGGTGAAAAACCGTATAGGAAATCTTTCACAAATCAGGGGCATTGGTTTATCCGGTCAAATGCTCGGGTTGACCCTGGTTAACGAACATGGAGATGCTGTACGGCCCTGCCTGATCTGGTGTGATCAGCGAAGTTATGCGGAAGTCGAGCAATTGAAAGAAAATCCCGGTATCGAAGCTTTATTGCGGTATACTTCCAATACCCCGCTTACCGGTTACTGGCTTCCCAAGATTATGTGGTTACGAAAACACGAACCGGGAAGCCTCGCAAAAACCCGCAAGTTTCTTCTTCCCAAGGACTACCTTCGTTTCAAGCTCACCGGCGAGTATATGAGTGAAGTGTCCGATGCCTCTCTCACACTGGTGTTCGATGTAGCGAAAAGAAGATGGTCCCGGGATATTATCAACATGTTCGACATTGACCGTGACCTTTTACCGCAGGTTGTTGAATCTACCGAAATCACAGGAACAGTAAGTGCACAGGTATCAGAAGAAACAGGCTTGGCAGAGGGAACACCAGTTGTGGGCGGCGGAGGTGATCAATCTTCAGGCGGTATTGGTCTTGGAACAATCCGAGAGGGACTTGTTTCCTGTGTGTTAGGAACGTCTGGAGTGGTCATGGCACGGACCGGTGAAGCAAAGCAGGATACCCTTAACCGAGGGTTGCACTCTTGTTGCTATTCTATTCCGAATACCTGGTTTTTGATGGGCTGTACATTGGCAGCAGGGGGATCGTACCACTGGTTTCACGATGCGTTGGAAGAAATACGGCCCGGTCTTACCTATGATCAGATGAACAGGCTTGCAGAGGGTGTGCCAGCAGGAAGCGGAGGGCTTTTGTATCTCCCCTACCTCATCGGTGAGCGGACTCCTCATTCAGATCCCAATGCACGGGGGGCCTTTTTCGGTCTCAACTACCAACACCGTACCGGTCACATGGTGCGAGCGGTGCTCGAGGGAGTTGCTTTCAGCCAGAAAGAATCTGTGGAAATTCTCAGAAGCTTCGGCATGGCAACCGAGCAGATGATTCTTGCGGGTGGTGGAGCACGCAGCCCTTTATGGTGTCAAATCATGGCGGATGTGGTGGGGATGAACGTGGTGACCACCAATATCGATGATCCGGCGTCAATCGGCGCGGGGATCATCGCCGCGGTTGGAACGGGAATGTTTTCTAACTTCGAGGAAGCCTGCGGCAAATTTATCTCATCTGCAAAATCATACGAGCCCCGAAAAGAAAACGTGGAACGTTATGATTTGCTTTTTCCTCAATACCAGCAATTGTATGCAGCATTGAAACAATCATTTCGTGATCTTTCCAAGGTGCAGGATGGATTGTAAGCAAACACCATATACTCCATGAGCATGCATATAAGCCCTTCGCTTTTGGCTGCTGATACTACGCGACTTGCTTCTACCGCCCGTTACCTCGAGAGGTTGGGAGCAGATTCACTGCACCTTGATATAATGGACGGACACTATGTGAAAAATTTCGCCTTCAGCCCGCAAGTAGTGAAAGACCTGCGTAACGTTGTTTCATTGCCTCTGCATGTACATTTTGAGGTAGATAATCCCTTTGATTGCCTTGAATTGTTTCATG
>SKXZ01000026.1 GCA_007128145.1 Candidatus Nitricultor lacus
CAACCCCCTTTTTGCAGAAAAAAATAATATTGAAAAGCAGCTTATGGATAACTCCTTATCTGAAATGAAAAATCATGAGAGGAAGAAAAACGGCCAAGAGGATACACCTTTCAATCAAGCTTCCTGCCGTCAAACAGATAAACCACGACTGATTATCCACGAGACGGAGGAATCATTTTATGCATTCACCCGTTCCCTTGACAAGCGGGAAATGCTGGAGAGAAGTTTCCATGATCGGCTTACAGGTCTCTATAATCGAAGATATTTTGAAGAAGAGCTTTCCCGTCTCGATACACCTCGCCAGTATCCCTTAACCCTCCTCCTGGCCGATGTGAATGGCTTGAAACTTGTTAATGATGCCTTTGGATACCGCAAGGGAGATGACCTCATAAAAACATTTGCCGGTATTTTACGGGAATGCTGCCGGCAAGAAGATGTTGTAGCTCGCTGGGGAGGGGATGAATTCACTGTCCTCTTGCCCCAAACTTCACCCGAAACCGCCGAGGGAGTACGTCTGCGAATTGAAAAACGCTGTGCCGAGCGTAAATGGGAACCCCTCCCCATAAGCGTCTCCACGGGACTGGCTACCAAGACTGATCCCTCAATGAAACTTATGGGGCTCCTTGATGAGGCCGAAGAAAAAATGTTCCACCAAAAAACTCTTCATTCCCGGACAATACGCCAAACCTTTCTCTCTGCACTGAAACGCCGCATAAGGGAACTCAGGGAAAAGTTCATGAACAACCATAAGGGACTGAACCTTAACCTTCATCTTGCCATGGGGAAAGCAATCAACCTCCCCCAACGTGATTTACAAGATTTATTGACTCTCGCTACAGTCCACGATATTGGCAAAATCGCGCTCCCCCCAGAAATCCTTTGCAAGGAGGAGCCACTGAGTCAGGAAGAATGGGAAATGATAAAGAGATATCCTGAAATAGGCTCACGTATCGCCCAGTTCTTCCCTCAGCTGGCAAACCTGGGAGAGACTATCTTAACCTACCGGGAACGTTGGGATGGACAAGGCTACCCCGCGGGCCTGAAGAACAGAGAAATACCAGAGTTAGCCAGAGTTTCAGGTCTTATAACCGCTTTTATCGCTATGATCAGCCAACGGCCATTTCGTCCTGCGAGAACCGTTGACCAAGCCTTAAAGGAAATAGAACAGGAAGCCGGGAGGAGATTTGACCCCCAGCTGGTCCCTATGCTGAAAAAGACCGTAAAGCAAATCCTTCTTGACAAAGAATAATGATACAATAAGCGAAATTGATACACGCAATTATTTCGCACTTTAGCAGAGGATTTTCATTCACGATGGAGGAAGACAGATGTACCGCTTTACAGGCCGTATTACTATCATTTCTTTCATTGCGGTGGGCATATTCGTGGTCGCTTTGAATGTGAACCTTATCACACGTGGAAGTGATAGCAGCGAAATAATCTCCTCAGCCACACCTCACCTTGAAGATTCTGAACTGAAAATGGAAACCATGTTTTATGATCGCTTGGACAATAACATGGTGCAATGCAGAATCTGCTTTCGCAACTGTATCCTCCAAGAAGGGGAAAGAGGATTTTGCCGTAACCGGGAAAATATAGGGGGTACTCTTTATAACATTGTCTACGGGAAACCTTCTGCCATTATGGTGGACCCGATTGAGAAAGAACCCCAATTCCACTTTCTCCCGGGAAGTCGTATCCTCTGTTTGGGGAGCGCCGGCTGTAATTTTCGTTGCCGTTTTTGTCATAACTGGCATCTTTCCCAACGGAGCATAGAGGAAATCGGCCACTCGGGACCGCTTTTCCCGGAAGATGTTGTCAATATGGCGATAAGGCAGAATGTACCCACCATATCCTTTACCTACAACGAACCGACTTCCTGGTACGAATATCTCTATGATATAGCGAAACTGGCAAAAGATGAGGGTATCCGGGTCATTTTCCATTCCAACGGCTCAATGAATCCCGAACCCCTGCGGGCCCTTCTCCCATATGTTGACTCGGTAACTATCGATCTCAAGGGTTTCACCGATGAATTTTACGAAAAAGTTTCCGAAGCGAAATTGGAACCAGTTAAACAAACCCTTGAAATTATCCGTGAAGAGGGCGTCTGGCTTGAAATAGTGAATCTGGTGGTTCCTACTCTCAACGACGATCCTGATGATATCCGGCGGATGTGCGAATATATTCGGGATTCACTCGGAGAATACACCCCACTTCATTTTACCCGGTTTTTCCCCAATTACCGGCTCACCGATCTCCCACCCACCCCGGTGGAAACTCTGGAAAAAGCCCGTACCATAGCCCGTGATGTAGGCCTCAAGTACGTTTACATAGGAAACGTTCCCGGGCACCGCTATAATTCCACTTTCTGTCCTCATTGTGATGAAAAACTGGTTGACCGGTATCATTTTTCCGTTCACGGGGTACGTGTTGAAAACGGTCGCTGTGGAACTTGCGGAGAATCGATAAGTGGAATATGGGAGTAAAAGAGCCTGACCGAGTCCTTCCCGTTCTCCGCTGGAGCACCGTGGTGGTTGGTGCCGGAGGAATATTCGGCCAGCTTATACTCCTTCGTGAACTCCTGGTAACCTTTTACGGCAATGAACTCACTGTCGGTGTGGTTCTTTCCAATTGGTTGGCTGCCGAAGCTTCAGGAGCCGCCTGGGGAGGGAAATTGAAACGGAGAGCACAGGCCCTGTCCGTTTATTCCACAGGCCTGCTTTTATACGCCTTTTCTCTTCCCCTGTCAATATATCTGAGCCGAGGGAGCCGAACTCTATTCTATGATCTCCTCCCCGGCGAGGCAGCACCCGCTGGAGCAGTGTTTCTTACCACCCTGGTAATCGTCACCCCCGCCGCTTTTACCCATGGTGCACTCTATCCCCTGGGATGCAGGTTCCTGGAAAATACCGGCAAAAGAAAAAAGGCAGCAGGACACATATACTTATGGGAAACAATCGGTACTCTATGCGGGGGCGCCCTGTTCACATTGGTGCTGGCAGAGCGGCTTCTCCCCATAAGCATCGCTTTGGGTGTCAGTTTTCTTCATCTTACAGCATATGTGGTGTTGGCAACATTCAGCTACATGCATATACGGTGGTTATGGATCAAGGGAGCATGCTGGATCACTCTCGGACTTATTGCCGTTCTCCTTCCGTCTCTTGCAAGGGTGCTGCACGAAACCACAATGGCACGACAATGGCTTGGACATGAATTGGTAGAGTACAAGAATTCGCCATATGGAAACATCGTTGTTACCCGGCGTCATGGAGAATACACTTTTTTTTACGATGGCCGTCCCGTGCTTTCCCTTCCCATACCGGATACCGCTCTTATTGAAGATTTCACCACTTTGGCGGCAAGCGCTCACCCTGCACCCCGCCGCGTAATGATATTGGGCGGAGGATTGGGAGGCCTCGTCGACGGTTTTCTCGCACACCCGGTAGAAGAAGTGGTTTGTGCGGAACTCGATCCCCGCTTTCCCGAAGTGGTGGCCCACTACACATCACCTATAATCGAACGTGAGCTTACCGATCCTCGCACCCGTATTGTTCGCCTCGACGGCAGGAGATACCTCGCTCATGCTGAATATGATTTCGATCTCATTGTTTTGGGCTTTTTGGAACCAGACACTTTGCAAGCCAACCGGCTTTTCACAGGGGAATTTTTCACCTTGGCCAAACACCGTCTTGCTTCCGATGGTATATTGATTGTTCCCCTTCCAGGCTCCCCGGTCTACCTGGGTGAAGAACTCGCCTCATTGAACCGCAGTGTGTACCATACTCTTGGCAACATATTCCATCATGTTGTCGGTATCCCCGGTGAGTATAATCTTTTTTTCGCATCCAAAACCCAACTTGATCTATCGCCTGGCCTTTTTTCCGAGAGACTCAAAGAGCGGGACCTCACCGGGAAATTGGCAACCCAAGCCTACCTCGAATACCGCCTGAACCCTACCAGAATAGAGTGGATGAGGGAAATTCTCCACCAAGAAATTGAAGAGCCCAACCGTGATTTTTATCCTCGTACTTTTTTTTATGCGCTTACCTATTGGGGGAGAGCCTTCTCTCCCGGTGTGGAACGATTCCTGACCGCACTCGGGCACATAGGATTATTCCCCTTCGTTCTCATAACACTCATTCCGGCCGGCCTAGCATTCACCCTGCGGAAAAAGAAAAATATGGAAAAAAAATTCATCCCCTGGGCAATCGGAACGAGCGGTGTGTGCGGTATGGCATTCGACTTTCTTTTACTCCTCGTGCTGCAGGCATTGTATGGTTTTGTGTATCAAATGACGGGAATAGTCATAGCAGCTTTCATGGGGGGAGCTTTTGCAGGTGGTTGGTGGGCCATGCACCGTGTTGACATGTCAAAGGAAGCAGTTATTTTCACCCGACTCGAAGTAATGATATGTACACTTTTGCCCGCACTGGGAAGTATGGCAATTGTACTGCAGTATTTCCATCTCCGTATACCCGACCTCCTGCTTGGTGGAATCTTATCAACGTTCGCACTTCTGAGTGGCAGCACCATAGGAGCCCAATTCCCTTTGGCCTGTTCTCTGTATTTCCAAAAGGAAGGTGATGAACATCTGAAAGCCGGTAGGTTGTATGCCGCTGATCTAGCGGGTGGTTGGATAGGTGGCATGGCTCTCGCCTTTTTTGTTTTCCCTCTCTTTGGACTATGGGGGAGCATTGCTTTCCTTCTTATGCTTAAACTGGGCAGCCTTGGAGCGATACTGTGTTTCTTTCGAAGGTTATCAAACACCGATGGATCGCCGAAATGGGAATAGAACTGGCTTATTTAAGCATTCCAGGATGGTTCATTGTTGGTGTGGCCACGGCGTTTGGACCGTGCTTGGGGCATCACATCTTTATCCTGTTGCCCTATCTCGCACTTGCCGGAAAAGACGTGCGGCACAGTCTAATGGAATTGGTCGCCTTCTCCGCCGCTCGGATCGGAACATATGCGGGCATGGGAATGCTGGCCGGCAGTACCGGATTAATTTTCGCTCGGTGGATTTCAAGTCCCATGATCTTCTCTATGGCGCGTGGAGGACTGGGAATCGTTCTTTGTGGGGTAGCAGTAACCGTACTGTTGCGGGAAAATAATACCTTTTGTCGCTTCACCTCAAAATTTTTTACAAATCGTTCCGGACGTGCAATGGCTTTATCGGGTTTTTTTACCGCCTTGGTTCCCTGCCCGGTATTACTTGGTCTTTTTACCTACAGTTCTGCATCAGGTGAAATTTTATACGGGTTTGCCAGTGGAGCGGCATTTGCTGCCGGAACCACCATTTCTCCCCTGCTTGTTATGGCTCCTGTTTGTACACTGGTGAAAAAGAAAACAGCTGGAAATATCAAATTCATAGTTAGATTTGGGGGAGGTTTATTTTTGTTCGGATATGGCCTTCATCTCGTTATAGGAGGGTTTTTTACCAGATAAAAACCACGGGTTCCAACAAACCCTTCAGCCTTTTTCCCGCCCTCATCGAGTTCTCCCCGAACGAGGCACGTGTCAGAACCGGGCTTCCTTCCTCTTTTTGGAGTTTTCGAGCCTCTTTCCTTCCGGTTACAGGCTCTCTTTCCCAGTTCTCCGGCTTTCCGATTTCTCAGAACCCGTGGTATCAATATAATATCAAATGCTCCCGATTTGTCAAGACAGATAGCAGGAAAATTTTTTTAGAAACCACAGCATACAAGCTATGGTATTATGAATGAAAATTTTGCCGGGAGATATTATGCCCTGCTCCATACTCAGTAATATTGAACCATCAAGGAAAAAACCACTATACAGTTAAAGATGGCTTGATGCATTCAGGAGATTAAACACATGAGACGAGGGAGGAATGATAATGATACGTTATGCAAAGATAGTCCTGTTTTTTGCTGCAGTTGCAGTATTGCTTGTTTGTGCACCATTGTTTGCCTCTGAAAATGGAGAAGGAGAAACTGTCTTAGCCCGCGTTGATGAGCATGAAATCACAACCGAGGATGTTGATTTTCTGTTGAGCCGGCTCGACCCGCAAATGGCCGCTCAATTCGCTACCCCGCAAGGACGCGAGAGACTCCTCGAAGAATTGATCAACCAGCATCTCTTTTACCTGTGGGCCATCGATGAAGGTTTGGATCAGGAAGAGGAGTTTTTGGAGCATATGGAACGGATTCGCATAGATCAATTGAAACAGTACGCCATTGAAACTGCGTTACGGGAATCTATGGTAACTGATGATGAAATATCTGCTTACTACGAAGAGCACCATGACCGGTACAGGCAGGCTGAAAAAATTCAAGCAAGTCATATTTTGGTCGAAGACGAAAGTCTTGCAATGGATATTCTGGCACAAATAGAAGGAGGACTGCCCTTTGATGAAGCAGCCGGAGAATTCTCCCAATGTCCATCTGCACAACAGGGAGGTGACCTTGGTGTTTTCGAGAGAGGTCAAATGGTTCCTGAGTTTGAAGAAGCAGCTTTCGCATTGCAAGTGGGAGAAGTAAGCGGCGTAGTTGAAACGCAGTTTGGATTTCATATTATCAAACTTTTCGACCGCCAGAGTGAAGGCATTCGCCCGCTGGAAGAAGTCAGGATGCAAATTGAACGCGAACTACAAGGTGAAAAGCTTGAAGAGTTGTACTACCAGACCCTGGACAACCTTAAAGAACGATACGAAGTTGAAATTCTCGACGCGGTAGAATAAGGATAGCTGGTGTTTGAGATCCTGAGGGGGGTCCCCCTCAGGATCTATATTTTTGCCCAAAAAGTTCTGCATTATACGGGGAACGCCTGTTGGGGCATCTTTCACGCGGGCACAGCTCACAACTCTCAAACTTCTCTTCCGAGGGAAAAAAGATGCCCGAAACCGATTTGACCGGTAACATGAGAAAGCTGTCACTCAGCTCAACGCCAATAGTTTGCGCAGCATCACCAAGAATCTGAAAGAGGGGTTTTTGCTCCGCCATTGGCCAGTCTTCAAGAGAACCTGGATTCATGGTGGCAAGCGTACCGGTAGCAAAGTCGTGTTCTAACTTCTCTTGTAAAAAACGGCAAGCCTCTTTCACAGCCTCTTCCATTAACGCTTCTGCCCAGAATTTTTCCATCGGGTCTTGGAGAGATTTTGCCCAGTCATCAAGCTCACGTCCGCATGTAGCAAGGTAGGGAAACACTCTGCCTACTTTTTCCAGGTTCACTCGCAATACATGGCTTTGAAAGGATACCCCGTCAACGCGTATCATTCCATCTTCCCCTGTTTCAGCAAAAGCGATGCAATAGGCAGCTTTGGGGCAACCTGTTGATTGAGCTTCATACGCAAGTTCCGTAAAGCGTTCGCGGTCATCTCCATCATTGGTCGGACACCACGTAGAAAGCAGAGCATCCAAATCGAAATGTAAAGGTATCTCACGAAAAATAACCGGTTCCATACATTCACCTCTTCCCTCTGTTATGATCGATGTTTTTCCCATTCATTATAACGTGTATGGTAATATTCTCGGTTTTCTCACTACAAAAGAGTATAATAAAAATTGTAAAGCCAAGTAAAATACCACTCACCCAAGGAAAGGAGTTCATGCCATGACCTTGGCTCCTGCCAGCGTGCACAAGCTTATCGATGAAAACAAAGAAAAAAAGCTCGACGATTTTTTTACATTTCTCTCAATTCCCTCTGTAAGCGCAGATTCTGTAGCAAGCCCTCAGCTTGTCAAGGCAGCAGAATGGTTAACAGATCAGGCAAAGAGAGCCGGCATGGAAGCTGAAATACACTCTACAGAAGGACATCCTGTTGTAGTAGCCTCCACCCAAAAACGAGAAAACCAGCCGACCATGTTGCTCTATGGTCATTATGATGTACAACCAGCCGACCCGCTGGAGGAATGGAACACCCCTCCTTTTACCCCTACAGTCCTGGAAGGTTCCGTCTACGCACGTGGAGCTGATGACAACAAGGGTCAGCTTTTTTCCATCCTTTCAGCCATCAAGGCTTGGCAGGCATCAGGTGAAGAATTGCCTGTACACCTTGTTCTGGTGGCAGAAGGGGAAGAAGAAATCGGAAGCCCTCATTTCGACAGTTGGTTGGCAAAACAGGAAAACGCCATGAAAGTCGATTGCGGGGTAATCCTTGACGGCACGCAATACCAGAGAGGTATACCGGCTCTCGTTTACGGCCTGAGAGGCATCTGTTATCTGGAAATTGAAGTACATGGGCCTTCTCATGATCTCCACTCAGGAATTTTCGGCGGTGTGGTGGTTAATCCACTGCACGCTTTATCCATGCTCTTAAGCCGCCTTTTGACCCCCGAAGGGCGTATCGCAGTTCCCCATTTCTATGATGCTGTCCGCGATCCCGAGAAATGGGAACGTGAAGTGTTACGCAAGCTTCCCTTTGATGAAAATGAACTTGCCCATACACTGGGCGTGCAACACCTTACCGGAGAACAAGGGTTCACCCCCAATGAGCGATTACGGTTTCGACCCACCGTCGATGTGTGCGGAATGTGGGGCGGCTACGCAGGGCCTGGCGCAAAAACTGTCATACCTTCCCGTGCTGGTGCCAAAATCAGTATGAGGCTGGTACCTGACCAAAAACCAGATGAAATCGCTCACCTCACTGAATCGTATCTTACCTCCCTCCTTCCCGAGGGAGTAGAGATGAAGGTCACCAGGATGCCTGGAATTAAACCGGTCCTTGTGTCCCCTGAAAGCTCACTCTTTCAAGCCTTCTCGCATTCCATCTCCACACACTTTGGAAGAACGCCTGCGATAATTCGTTTAGGTGGAGGAGTCGGTGTCTGTGAGGCATTTCAACGCCGCCTGAATATGAAGCACCTCCTCATTACCGGCTGGGGGAATCCGGAGGATCGTGCTCACTCTCCCAATGAAAGATTTCCTCTTGAAGATTTATGGCGCGGTGTTCACACTCTTGCGGATGTTTTTGCTTCTTATCCACATTTTTTTAAGGAAGGGATCGACAATGAGTAAGCCTCATACATTAGTCGCACTGGTTACGGGAGGAAGCCGTGGCATAGGACGAGGCATCTCTCTCGAGCTTGCCCGCCGGGGAATGTACGTCGCAATCAATTACACATCATCAAAGGATCACGCAGAAAGGGTAGCATCTGAAATTATTAACCAGGGTGGCCGCTCCATTGCGGTACGTGCGGATATCTCACGCTCCGATGAAGTAGACGCCATGGTAAATATCGTAGAGCGGGAGCTTGGAACAATAGGTGTCCTCGTGAATAACGCCGGAACCGGCGATCTCGACTACAAGGGTGTGCCTTATGTTACTGAAGATACGTGGGACCGGATTCATGCAGTGAATCTCAAAGGCACTTTTTTATGTTGCCGATCAGTCATTCCATCCATGCTGGAGGAGCAATGGGGCCGTATAATCAATATTTCCTCTACCGCCGGTATCACAGGAGGTACATCTGGAGCACATTACGCCGCCAGCAAGGGGGGTGTCATAACCTTTACGAAGGCTCTGGCCAAAGAACTTGCATCAAGTGGAATTACTGTCAACTCTGTCGCTCCCGGAAAAATTGACACCGATCTTTTCCGCGCTTCGACCCCGGAAGAAGATATCCCGGGAGTTATGAAGAAAATCCCTGTCGGCCGGTTGGGCAAACCCGAAGATATCGCTTCTGCAGTCGCTTTTTTTACGCTTCCCAGTTCCGAATTTATAACAGGGCAGGTTTTGGTAGTTTCCGGGGGATATTAGCCATCGATCAGGAAACTTCACTTGAGAATACAGGGAGTCTTGGTAAAATAGAGCACACACGCGATTAAACAAGGAAAGAACCTTGAAGAATTCATAAAATCAACCTTATGACAATGCTTACCCTTATGCTTGTGTTTGGAACTGTAATCTCTGCTTCAGCCAACACATAGCCCAATTATATTTCGCAAAAA
>SKXZ01000183.1 GCA_007128145.1 Candidatus Nitricultor lacus
AACAGGAACAAAGACAAATCAGAGAAGCTTTGCGAAGAACTCAGACGTGATTTTGGCATTGATTGTGCCTACCGGATAGCTGATCTGAGCCGTCTGGAAGACATCATAAGAGTAGGAAAAGAGCTCGCTGCAATGGAGGAGACGATAGACGTCTTCATACACAATGCCGGTGTCTATCTCACACGAAAGAGGCTTTCATTCGATGGGCTGGAGATGACCTTCATTGTGAATTATTTGTCCTCGTTCATCATGAACTATCTCATCAAAGACAAGCTCAAAGCCCAAGGGAAAGCGCGGGTGCTCATGGTCAATTCAGAGGGGCATCGTTTCGCTGTCTGGGGAGTAAGACTGGATGACCTGAACTGGCAGAAAAGGCTATACACAGGGCTTCGATCCTATGGATCTGCAAAGACAGCCCAGCTTCTAAGCATGCTGCTTTTTGATAAGTATTTTGGAGATTGTGGTGTAACTATAAATGCTATGCATCCTGGTGCAGTAAAGACGAGCACGGGCAAAGAGAACGGGCGTTTCTACAATCGTTTTAAGGCAGCCATCGTAGATACATTTTCCCGTTCGCCTGACATTTCGGCAGAAGCACTTTATTATCTTGGTGTATCGAAAGATGTCGAGGGTATGAGCGGAAGGTTTTTTAACTTGACACGAGAAGAGCAGCCAGCACCCCCGGCATTGGACGTGGAAGTAGCAGAGGAACTCTGGTCAGAAAGCTTGCGAATGGGAGGCCTGAACAATGCAAGCTTATGATGCCATTGTAGTGGGCGGGGGGATATCCGGGTTAACCAGTGCGGTATATCTTGCGAGAGCCGGTATGAAGACCTTGCTGCTGGAAAAAAACAATACATGCGGGGGTTTGGTGAACTCATTCTTTAGAGATGGCTTCCTCTTTGATGGCGGAGTGAGAGCCCTTGAGAGTGCGGGTGTAATCCTTCCCATGTTGAAGGATCTGGGGATTGATCTCGAAATAATCAAGAGCATCGTTTCGGTGGGCATCGAGAATGACATCATGCACGTCACTTCCAAGAAGAGTCTCAAGGACTACGCGGATCTCCTCAAAAGGCTCTATTCCGGTTCCAGCGAAGAGATTGAAAGAGTCATTTCGATTATCTGGAAAATAATGAAAGACATGGAGGTATTGTACGGCGTTGACAATCCTCTCTTCACAGATTTCCGCACCAACAAGTCTCTTTTGCTGAAGGTTTATCTTCCCTGGTTCTTCAAGTTCCTCTTCACCCTTCGAAGCATAAGGAAGTTGCAGATGCCTGTCGAAGAGCTTCTTGAGAAGGTCGTTAAAGAGAGATCCCTGAGAGATATCATAGGCCAGCATTTTTTCAAGAACACGCCATCTTTTTTCGCAATGAGCTATTTCTATCTGTATCAGGACTACTTCTATCCAAAGGGTGGAGTAGGGAAGCTGGCTGAATCGCTAGAAGGAAAGATCCTGGAATGTGGCGGCAACATAGTCAAGCAAAGAGAAGCGAAAGAATTGCATCCTGCACAAAAGACTCTCGTAGATAACACAGGAAACTCATACCAATACAACCATCTTATTTGGACAGCAGATCTGAAAAACTTATACAGCATCGCGAAGAGCGAAGACTTACCAGGGGCAGTTTCAAGAAAGATAGAGAAACAAAAAGGAAGGGTGCTCAGAAGCCGCGGGGCAGATTCAGTTTTCAGCCTGTTCATAGCGGTTGATGAGCCGCCTGAAACCTTCAAAGCCATTTCGCACGGCCACTTCTTCTATACCCCCTCCAGGAAAGGGCTTGGTGAGACAAACCGCACCGAACTTCAGGCGCTCCTTGAAAACTGGCCAAAGCAATCAAAAGAGGAGATATCGAACTGGCTTGGAAGATTCTGCGAGCTGAATACTTACGAGATATCCATTCCAGTGCTGAAAGATAGCGATGCGGCCCCTGAAGGAAAAACAGGTCTGATCGTAAGCTTGCTTCTTGATTATAATCTTGCCAAGAAGGCAAGTGAGTCCGGAACACATAAGGAGTTCAAAAAAGAGATGAAAAAAAAGATGATAGAAGTTCTTTCAAGCTCCATTTACCCGATGCTGAAAGACAAAATCCTCTTCTCATTTTCTTCAAGCCCTATTTCTATCGAGAAGATCGTTGGGAGCTCAGAGGGATCTATCATTGGCTGGTCTTTTGAAGAACCGATTCCTGTTGTTTCAAATATGATGAAAGTGAACAGCTCAGTGGAGACATCTATCCCCAATACTTTCCAGGCAGGTAAATGGGCTTTCAGTCCCTCCGGGGTCCCAATGTGCATACTGACAGGCAAAATCGCAGCCGTTAAGGTGATCAAATCGAAGCACTAAGTGAACGAATAACTCACCCGATTGCACGGAGGATCCCAGCATCCCTGGGCCTTTGTTCTGTGAATGTCGTAAAAATGAGTGCAACTTTGTTGTCCCTCTTACTGAGAATGTCGAGAGAAAAGTGAGCTGCTATCCGGGAAAATCCTGAGCCATTGCCTGGGACCGGTATCCCACCTGCGGGAATGAGGTATGAGAGTTCATTATCGAAAACAAATACCTGTTAAAAGTGTCGTTCTTACCAGAAAAAATGGGAGAGTGAAATATAATGATCATATTGATAATCTCTCACAGTGCGGGGAGTAATGCCTGATGCTTTTTTTCGAAGAATGAAGTATGAGAGGTGATCTTCCCAGGTTTTGGGAGTGACTAGAGGGATTACCCGGCCCCATTATAAAACCTCCGCTTACCGGATGCGAGCCGTTTTAACACCTACGGATTCGGTGGATAAAGAGGAACAACTCGAACCAATAAATAGCTCTATAGAGTCATGGCGCGCCCGGGGGGAGTCGAACCCTCAACCTACGGATTAGAAGTCCGTTGCTCTATCCTGTTGAGCTACGGGCGCCCCTGCGTCCCTTATTGTAGAAGTTAGATACCACAGCGTCAAGGGTCACTCATAGTGGAAAAAGCAGTGGGAGTCTGGTAGGATATTTGTATCCATAAATAATTCTTATTTGAGGGGGAACGAACGTGGATAAAAAGCTTTACCGTTCTCGAAGCGATCGAATTTTGGGAGGGGTATGCGGTGGAATCGCCCACTATTTTGATGTTGACCCGACTATCATCCGTTTACTGGCAGTAGCTCTTATTTTTGCCGGGGGCGCGGCTGTTATCGCCTATATTCTCGCGTGGATCATCGTACCTGAGGAACCTCGGAAACGAAAAGTGGAGGAACAACAGGAAGAAAGGGAAAAAGGAGAAGAGGAAGAAAGAATCATAGATATTGAGACCGAAGAACGCAAAGATGAGCATCGAAACCGCAACCTGGATCTTCTCGCCTGGGTGCTGGTAATTATCGGAGTGGTGTGGATAGCCCGCTATGCTTTTACCTGGTGGTGGCCTTCCTTGTTTGCAGGTGGAAGGTTTTTCACACCAGTGGTACTGATTATTTTGGGTATTGTAGTGTTGTTGTGGAGGAAAAGGGAAACATAAAAGAGATACTCCGCCAGATACGTTTCGGCATCTAAAGAACGGTGAGAAGTAAGATGGGAGAAGTAAGACGGATGAAGGCCAGGAAGTAAAGGCCGGGAAACGTAAGCCGGAAAAACCCTACAAGCCGTCACTGCGAGGAGCAAGGCGACGCGGCAGGCAATGAAAACAGTATTAGGATTCCGTATTCAGAATTCAGAATATAGAGGAAGAGCTTTACATTGTTTCCTCTCGTTGAGAAAAAGCGTCTTTATGAGTGGTTTTCAACACATGTACGCATATACCCATTTAATCATTTACGGTCCGTTTTCCGGGCCAAATACATAGATTGCCACGCCTCGCACAGCGACTCGGCTCGCAATGACATGAAAAACAGTGAAACGTGAGTGTTAGAGGTGAGACGGGGAGCGGTCACAGCCACAAATGAGCCGTGAACTGTAAGAAGTGGGCCCTTTTACTCCTCACCCCTCACTCCTTACTCCTCACTGAATTTAGGAGCCGGCATTTACAAAGCGTGAACGAATTCGATATCCCCGAAAAAGGAAGGAGCATGGAAAGTTCCGGGGGTGAAAGACCATCCGCTGAATTCACCTGAACCAACAGTATTACGGTTGAAATTAATTCCCCATATTTCCCCTGGTTGTGGGGTGCGTTGCAGGTCTGAAAAAGGGATAGACATCTCTACCGTGTAACCTGTAGCATTTACGGATACCGCTGTCTGCCATTCACCCTGCCAACCTGGTCCGGTGATTGAGGAGCTGTCATATTGCGTTCCCAGGGTATTGACCGCAAGGTGATAATAAAAACTCCTGGTACGACCGGGGTCGATAAAGACCTCCACTGAGTCGTCGTAAAAGACGGGGCCGTCGCGTCCGCTGATAGTGGCTTTCATTGTTGCAGGAGAAGGATCTTCCGCACGAAAGGCGATATAAAGGTTTCCTTCATCCCAGGCCGCGGTTATTTCCGTATGTTCTGAAGCGGGCCCTTCTCCCGTAATGAGTAAAAAACCTTCCTGCCACTCGGTTTCCTGCCATATATTTTCATTGATTTGTCCGTCAATAAGCGGGCTTTGCGTAATGAATGGAGCCTGAATACGGCGTGGATGTGGATGGGAATAGGTTGCGGGTTCTGTGGTTGAGGTAAAATCAGAAACCAGGGTGCTACGGTGAGGAGCCGGGGCGGTTTCAGCAAAAGGTCCCTGCCGCAGGGCTTCGAACACGTCTTCAGCAAGGTAGGGCCAGGCAAAGATCACCACTCCGTGAACTCCCATAGCGCGTGCGGCATCTACTTGAAGCGCGAGTTCCTGGGGGGAATGAAGATTGAAAGCCTGCAGACCTGCATACATCGGGATATTCCCCCGGAGAAAATGGTTCACCCATAAAAGCATTCCCCGCATTTCGTTGACGCGTGAGCTGTATGCCATGGGGATGAGTACATCAAGGTAGCGATTTTCCGCCCAGCGGGGCCAATCCTGGAGGTAAGAGGGGCTGAGTTCAATGGGCATGCCGCGAGTCATGACCGATGCGCTTAGCAGAATATCATCTCCGTGAGCACGCACTGTCAGGGAAATATGCTCCACCACCCGGTCAACTGCGCGTGCGCGGAACTCGTTCCATGAACGGTACAGCTTTCCGTCCCGCAAGGGATCAAGAGATATCGGATCCATCCCGGTTTCTTCCATGAAGGCGCGACGGGCTTCTACACTGTAACCTGCATCAGCACGGACCGGGTCAGGGAAACGGACGTAATCGAGCTGGATTCCATCGAGCGGATACAGTTCAAGCATTTCCTGTATCAATTCCGCGAAATATTCGGCAACTTCAGGCGCATATGGGGATACCCAGTAAAAGTGATTGTCTCCGTGGGTGTAGCCGGTGGAACCGTCCCTGTTTACCGTTTTCCAGTCGGGGAAACGTTCAAGGAGAGGTCCGGGTTCGTTGAGGCCGGCATAGAAAAGATGGAGCCAGGCATGAACTTGCATGGAGCGGGAGTGTGCTTCTGCTATGAGTGAGGCCAGGGGGTCAAAACCTGCAAAGGCATGCATCTGCCGGTCCATACCTAAATGTTCAAGAAATGGGGACGGATAAATAGTTCGGCTGTGATAATAGGTTTCCACGAAAATCGCGTTAAATCCGTTCCTGTCGAGCACCTCTACAAGGTGGCGGATACCCTCTTCGTTTGAAGGGATACTGCGGGTGTCAAGCCAGGCTCCGCGCAGCTCAAAGTCCTGTGCGGCGGTTTCAGGTACAAATCTCATCATCAGCAGGGACAGTGCAAGCAGCAGAAAAAGCATATTTTTCCCGGTACGCCATGAAATCATGTTTTTCAATCCTCTCTAAATAGATTGTATATGCGTAAATGAGTATATGAGTAGAAGGGGGAACCCATTCCATCACCCCGGATCTCAACCGGGTTCCAGTAGAAGTTCGCTAATTCCCTCCTCCATATACCTTGCCCTCAACCTCCTCGCATTGATTGGATGAAAGGCTGTGATGGGTGTATTGACTTTCAAAACATTACCATATTATTCCGCTTTTCGTTTCATTTATGGGCATATTTCTTCGATAGTGTTCATGCTCCTATAGTGGATTCAAGCAGTGTATACCAGGGAAGCTTGTATTGTTTTTGCGCTGTATTACAGGGAGCACTTTTTCGTGCAGGGGGTGTGAGAAAGCGCAAGATTGAGTACTTCTTCTGCTGCATGACAATTCGTGGCCGCCCAATCATTCATAAAACAGATTGCTTCCACTCCTTTGTAAATGCAGTGAGTAGGGAGTCGTGAGTAGTGGAAAAAAAAACACCCAAACCCTCAACTGCACTTAACATCTTCGACGCCGCAACGTATGTTGCAGGGGAGCTCCTTTGCTCAATACAATATCGGTGATGGCTGAAGTTACTGTTGCCTGCGGTTGGGTGTCACCCACGGAGAGAATGCGTGCGGGAACATTGGTTGGTCGCCGGCATTTTCTCCACTTCCATTGTTCCGGGGTGAGGGGAATGAAACCATTGGTACATATAAAACACTGGTTCAAAAACAAACCCCTTCCTCAAGTCTTGCTTTAGTGGAAAATGAGGATTACAATGTTTTTTAAAATTTCCGTGAAGGAAGGAGATCGCCGTGCAGCGTTCCACTCGAGAACTTGCCTATACCGCTATGGCAGCAGCAGTTGTAGCGGTCACCACTATGGCTGTCCAGGTTCCGGTTCCTCAGACCAGAGGATATATCAACTTGGGGGATACCATGGTATTTGTCTTCGCTCTTTTATTCGGAGCGAAAGTAGGAGCTCTCGGTGGAGGTTTGGGTTCCGCACTGGCTGATATACTTACCGGCTATGCACATTGGGCACCCTTTACCCTTATCATAAAAGGGTGCGAGGGATATATAGTCGGGCGCTTTGCCCGTCCGGAAACACACACCGCAACAAGATTTCTTTTTCTCGTGCTGGCAGGAATGCAAATGGCCGGAGGGTATTTCCTAGCCGGAGGGGTTTTATACGGGTTCGGTCCTGCTCTTGTTGAACTTCCCGGGAATATTCTGCAGGGTTCATCAGCCGTGGTTTTGGCTCCGCTTATTGTGTATATTCTGCTGAAAACGGAGCGGTCGCTTTTACACCGTTCCTGATTGTTTCCTTTGCTATTCCGATTGATTCCGATTTAATTGAAATATATTCCTTAGAATGGTATAAATACGGTACATATCGGATAAATGGGGAAAGATATGGAAAACAAGCGGGGTACAACCGGCCTGATTGCCGAAGAGCGGCGTATCAAAATCCTGGAGATTCTGGATAAACGCCGGACGGTGACGGTGAGGGAACTGGGAAAGATCTTCCGGGTGAGCGAGGATACTATCAGGTTGGATTTATCGGTTCTCGAGGATCAAAAACTCTTGCGCCGTATTTACGGGGGAGCTACCCGCATCAAACGGGGCGCGGTGGAGATTCCCTCTCCGCTACGGGAAGTGACGAATCCAGAGGTAAAAGCGGCCATTGGACGTGAAGCGGCCAAGCTCGTAGAAGACGGAGAGTCCCTCATTTTTGACGCCAGCACCACTGCCTTATCAGTTGCACGCGCCATTGATCCTGCCAAACGGATTACCGTGCTCACCAGTTCGCTTGATATCTGCATCAGTCTTGCTGCAAATACCAATATTAACCTTATCGGAACAGGCGGAACCCTTCATTCTTCTTCTTTTTCTTTTGTGGGGCCGCAAGCGGAGGATGCTATTCATAACTATTTTGCCGACCGTCTGTTCGTTGGAGCGAAGTCCGTCTCTATCCGGGGAAACGCTTTTGCTGACGCTTTCGAACTCGAAGCCCATTTGAAACGTGTTATGCTCACTTCGGCCCGGGAAGTGAACTTGGTCCTGGAAAGCAGCAAATTCGGTGATTTCGCTTTTTTCAAAGTAGCAGAACTTACGAGAGTGCGTCGCATCATAACGGATGCAGACATAAGTACGACCTCCCTCCAGTCACTTTCAGATATGGGAATAGAGGTAGTGGTGGTGGAAACAAAAAAACCCGAGGGAAGAAGGACATCATGACTTCACGTGAACGTGTGCTTACCGCTATGAGACGGAAAGAGCCCGACCGGATTCCCTGGGAAATAAGCTGGGGGGCCTTTACACCCCCTCTTATGGAAGTTTTCCGGGACAAAACAGGAGAAGAAGACCCGGCAGAATACTTCTGGTTCGACACACGTTCAGTTGCCTTTCATCCGCCGCTTGCTCAATCAAAAACTGACTGGGAACGTTATCATGCCTATTTAGCCTCTGAGGCGACGGTAGACGAGTGGGGAGGCGGTGTGGATACCCAGTATGTCCTGCCTTCAGGTAGCCCAAAGGAAGTAGAAGACGAGGTCAAGCGCCGAATCCAAGACCTCGCACCCGGCGGCGGTTATATCTTTGCCGCAGTTCACAATATCCAGGCTCTGACACCACCGGAAAATATTGTAGCCATGGTGGAAGGAGTTAAAACGTACGGGTAATAAAAGGCCCCCTTGGGGGCCTTTTATTACGTTTTGCTACAAGAGTGGAGTATGCATAATTACATTTTTTCAAACTGGTCCTTGGTTGCTCCGCAGCCCGGGCACACCCAGTTATCAGGCAGATCCTCAAAAGCAGTACCCGGTTCGATTCCGCCGTCAGGATCTCCCTTTTCAGGATCGTAAATATATCCGCATACCTGGCAAACGTACTTATCCATGTCCCTTCCTCCTTTCTAAATGCAGTGAGTAGGGAGTCGTGAGTAGTGGAGAATCCAGGAATAAAAACTGAATTGTATTTTTCATCCGTTTTTCTCATCACTGCTCTCCTGCCCTCAACCGTACTTTCCACTTCCCCAGTTCAACGCTTCCCCCTTTTCTCCGGTTACATTCCCACTACCTATTCAAGAGAACCGGGCTCACACAAGCTTGCTGCCGCTTTGGCGGCACGCCCGCATTTCCGGCAGATAAAGCGGGGGTTGTGCACCAGCTCTTTGAACTTGTCAAAATGTTGATTCATAAAACCCGAATACTGCAGCTGACACAAGTGCTTCTCGTGGCCCGGATGGGGCATGGTTTTCTGTTCCATGAACACCACCTCCTACACTTTCTCGAACTGGTCTTTGCCAACACCGCAAACAGGGCACACCCAGTTATCAGGCAGATCCTCAAAAGCGGTACCCGGCTCGATTCCGCCGTCAGGATCTCCCTTTTCAGGATCGTAAATATATCCGCATACCTGGCAAACGTACTTATCCATGTCCCTTCCTCCTTTCTTAATACATTGTATATGCGTATGTGCGTGGATGCGAGAATGCGTGAAAAATTCTTGAAAATGGTATTCCAGTTACTACACGACTACGGACTTCCTCGCATCATACCTTTCTATCCTTGTTCTTTTCATTTCTTCCTTCTCAACCAGGAAGGAAATATTCTTGGAAAATATGTCTATTGTACCCGTTATCGTCGAGAAATTGAGTGTATGTAGTTACTGAAAGCCTGCCGTCGGATAAATATTCCACATACTGGTGTTTTACTGACCATTGATCGCGCCAGGTAAGAAAAAGGGCGGGTCGTGACAGGGAAAGAGACGTTCCTTGAGCAGACCCCCAGTGGCATTCGACAGGACGGCAGCGGCTCCAGACATGCACTTCAACTTTTCCGTCCTCAAGGGGAAAAAACGATATGCGGGTGATACCCATGGTTTCACTTTGCTCGGCTATCCATTTCCCGCTGAAAAGTGAGCTTGGTAATGCCCATGAAACAACAAAAAGACAGCACAAACCTAATACAGCAAGAAAAACTATGGTTGGAAGATTTTTCATTGTTCCACCCCGGGCTGGTGTATCCTCTTTCAAT